>JAFSWW010000023.1 GCA_017444345.1 Synergistaceae bacterium
AAATTTCTATACCAGTCCATAGTGTTAAAAATTTCTTGAGCATTATAATTAATTATTCCTGCAATGCTCTCTATTATAGCAAGACCGAACGGAAAATCAGACGTGAAATATCTTGAGCTGAAATCAGGAATATAACCGCTATTAAATTTTATCATAGGAGAATATAATTTATTTAGGCTCGATATGCTTTTAATTTTGCGTGTTAATTCACTGGGCGTGCTGCTCTCGTAGTGAGTTCTTAGAGATTTTACTTCACAGAGATTTATATTTAATTTCTCGCTTAGAATTGCGCAAATTTCCTGTAACTCATTATCAAGCGCAAATAATAAACTTGATGACTCATCGTCCCAGCTGCCATAAAATAAAAAGTTTTCGGGATAAATAACGCCGTCATGATAATTCTTGAATAATACCCGCAATCTTGACGTGTGTAAAATCGGGTTGCTTGGAGTTAACGTTACATTTAAGTAATTCGGCAAAATATCACAGGGCATGTCAAAAATTTTCGAGATAAAATCAGCTATTTCCTTTGCGTGATAATTAGGAATTGAAGCAAGTTTTAATCTATCGCGCCTGCCTTGTACTCTGACTGAATGACCGTATTTAATAATTCTTGCGACTGCCGGAACTCTCTGCAGACCGAATAATACAGCACCCTTATTGACGCAATTAATAAATTGAAACTCAGCCCCGCCGGTTCCCGGAATAATTCCCAGATAAACGCCCGTTTTTATATAAGGTGAGATTAATTTGTCAAGTCCTCTGAAACATGAAGCCGGATGAGTTATAAATATAATTTCGCAATCCCTCAAAACTTGCGATATATTATCAGACGCTAGCGAAATTTGCCCGTAAATTATGCCCTCATCGCTTAGAGTTTCTATATTTTCGCGCCATTCTTGAGCCCTCGATGTGTAAATGCGAACGTCTACACCATTTGATGACAAGACAGCGGCAAAATAAGTCCCGATATTGCCACCGCCTATAATTGCTGCATTCATGTTATATAGCTCCCTTCTTATAATAAATAATAAAAAATTGCGGCTCTCGATAAATATTATATAATACCAAGACACCGCAAAAATTATTTATTCGCGAAAATTATTTATTTCTTGACGAGTGCTAATACTTCATTCCAGTCATAATAGGGCTCTGACAGCGTGATATTTTCCGGTACGTCAGCTTGTTGTGTAACGTCCTTCAATGCCTGAAACCAGAAAACTGTATCTACTCGGCCTGAAGCTAAAGCCGCGGCTCTTGCTCCTGCGTCAATGTTCACAAGCTCGATATTAATCTTTAAGCGTTTGCCTATTTCCGACAATACAGCCGTGTTAAAGCCTGCTGGTGTCCCGCTTTCTGAAATAAAATCTATTGGCGGCATGTCTCCTGTTACAGCTACTTTTATAGTTTTGTCGATATTGTCATAATGGGCAAATTTCACAGGTTCGGGGGCGTCAAGTCCTGCGTCTGCTATATATTTTTCCTGCAAAATTAAAATTGTCCCGTCCGCTTTCATTGATAATAGCGCGTCATTGAATTTATTGCGCAATTCGGGATTATCGCTCGCTCTAAATCCAAACGATAAATAAAAATTTCTGCTCATTCGGATTATACTTGAAATTCTATAAGCGTCATTCACGTTTAACACATAATCTGCAACGTCTTCAGGTAACTGAATTTCGCTCACTTCGCCGGAGTTCAGTGCCATTAACAGCGACATCAACGAATCATAATATATAAATGAGCTGTCCCCCGTTGAGAGGCCCGACGAAAATTTTTGATATATGCCTGATTGCTTGTTGTCATTAATTAATTTGCTTAATTCTTCCTGAGTTAGATTTAATTTTGCAAGCACGCCGATTTTATTACTTTCGCAATAAGCACAGCCAGCAAGCAAGACTACAAATATTAACGCACATAAAAATTTTTTGATATACATAATAACGACCTCGCTTTATTTATTTTTGCGCAACTCAAGTAAATATAACTCGTCATAATTATAATAAGGCTCAGAGAGAATTACGCCCTCAGGAACGTCCCAGCTTTGTTTTTCCTTTTCTCTTGACTGAAACCAGAAAACTAGATTTACACGGCCTGACACGAGCGCGGCGGCACGGGCTTTTGCGTCAATGCTGACTATTTCAAGATTTATTTTTGCAAGTTTCGCACATTCTGCTAACACGGCAATATTAAATCCGGCGGGGGCTCCGTCTTCTGCTGTATAATCAACAGGGGGCAAATCTCCAGTTACAGCGACTTTTATTGTGTCAGCACCGTCAAATTTTGCGAACTCTAGGGGCTTGAATTCTCCCGTTTCAGCTATATATTTTTCCTTCAAGACTGAAAGCCGGCCGCTATTCTTAAGTGTAAAAAGTGCATCATTAAATATTTTTCTCAACTTGCGCCCGTTCTCGTCATCATGAAAGCCGAATGAAAAATAATGCTCTCTCTTGAGCTTTACGATTGAATTCACCTGAAAATCTTTAGTGTTATTCAAGACATATTTTGCTACGTCTTCAGGTAAAATTACGCGGTCAATTTCTCCCTTGTTAAGTGCTAATAACATAGTGTTAAGCGAATCATAAAATTTATATTCACCGTTTAAAGCGTCATAATTCCTGTAGGCTTGAGACTTTGAGGCGGGAATTTGTGAATTAATTTTCTGCAAATCTTCAGGGGTCATATTTAATTTTGCAAGCTCGCCGATTTTGAGATTTTCAGCGTAAACACTCCCAGAAAATAACGCTATAAATATTAACGCAAATAAAAACTTTTTCATGATTTATTTATTCCTTAACTTGAGCGAATACATTTCAACCCAGCTATAATAAGGCTCTGACAAAATTATGCCCTCAGGAACGTCAATATTTCCGACCGGTATAGTCTGAAACCAGAAAACTACATTTACTCGGCCTGATACTAGGGCGGCGGCTCTTGCTGTTGAGTCTATGTTTATGAGTTCGATATTTATTTTTGCGAGCTTGGCACATTCGGCGAGTACTGCTGTGTTAAATCCTGCTGGTATTCCGTCTTCTGCTATAAAGTCAATGGGCGGCATGTCTCCGGTAACTGCTACTTTTATGATTTCTGCTCCGTCAAAACGCTCAAATTTTACCGGCTCGGGCTCAGAAAATCCCGGATCTGTTACGTATAATTCTTTGAGCATTGAAAGCCTGCCGCTGTTCTCAAGTGTGATTAATGCGTCATTGAATATAGATTTTAATTTGCGGCCCTGTTCGTCGTCCTTAAATCCAAATGATAAATAGTTCGGCACTATGTGATTAACTGCTGAAATCTCGAAAGCGTCATTATTTTTCACGACATAATTTGCTACGTCCTTAGGCAATAAAATCTCGTCGACTTCTCCCTTGTTAAGCGCTAATGTCAAAGTCGTTAATGAGTCATAGAATTTAGTAACTCGCTTGTCGGGTGCGGGCTGTTTCCTGAATTCAGCCTCTTGAAATTTTGCCGTAGGAATTCCTAGAACTAGTTTATCAAAGTCTTCAGGGGCAATATTTAATTTCGTGAGTTCACCGACACGCAAGACTTCAGCCGCAAAAACACAGCTCGATAATAACATAACTGCAAGTAAAGCAAATAAAAATTTTTTCATGTTTATATACCTCGTTTCAGAATAAAAATTTATATTATTATATATTAATCAGCGCGAGTGTTTAAGATTTACGTGCAAAAAAGTGTTCCAATTATAATATGGCTCAGACAAAATAATTCCCTCCGGTGCGTCTGCATTGTAAGTAAAATCTTTCGCAGTCTCATACCAGAATGCTACATCTGCACGGCCTGATATTAACGCTGCTGTCCGGCTTCCTGCGTTTACCTGCAAGATTTCTATATTGATTTTGAGACGCTGTGCTATTTCTGCGAGTAATGCCGTGTTAAATCCTGCTGGCTCACCGTCCGGGCCTATGTAGTCAATCGGGGGGAGGTCGCCGGTTACTGCTACACGTATTTTCTCGGCATTAGGAAATATAGGCAGCTTCACGGGTTTATAGTCTTCGGCGGCTATTATATATTGTGAAAGCAGGTTAGCAAGCGTTAAATCTTCTTCCATTGATTTAATTGCCTGATTGAATTTATTCGCCATACGCTGAGAAAGCATATCGCGCTTAAATCCAAATGCTAGGCTCATGGGATTATGTGAACGCGAGGCACAACAGACTTTATAATCAGGATTAACATTTACTAGATAACTTGCTGTCATTTCGGGTAATACCATCTCGTCAATTTCGTTAGCACTCAAGGCCATTTGCATAGATGACAGAGAATCATAAAATTTTACTCCGAACATTTCGTGATTGGGATTGAAAATTGACCAGTCATTTGCGCTGTTTGCTGTCTCAATTATGGATTTGAAATCTTCTTCTGTAGTGTTAAGGCGCGCTAAATAGCCCAGTCTCACAGAAAATATTACGGCACTATAAGCACTAAAGGCAATTAATACAAGTATTAAAGCAAGAAATATTTTTTTCACGATTTTATAGCCCCTTCTTAAAAATTTATATAATTCTACACTAATTCGCAAATTCCTTTAATGCCTAGTTCACATAAAAAATTTATTCGTTCCTGCGTGCTCATTCTCACAAATTCCGGCGTGTGCGTCCAGTTTTCGAGATTATTTGCGCACTTGACTGCTATTTTTGCGAGCTCGTTTATCTCTGTATTATTCAATTCTTCAGTGTATAAAGAAAACCGCCCCGCGTGAGTGCCGTCTATTCCCATGAAATGACAAAATATTTTCGCGCTATAACTGTTAAATGCCGCATAAATTCCCGTAAAATCCGCTATTAACTCATCATGTAAATTATTGCTCGCTGAGCCGTAAAATTTTTTCGTGTAATAGTGCGTCAGTTCGTGTTCTCGGCGTATTATCATGGATTTATCGCGCCACTCTTCAGGGGATAAATTGAGATAATCAGGCTCTGTGCTGCTGTAAAATTTTTTCGAGAGTGTCAGAAATCTCTGCTTTTGGCCGTAAATGAAACTTGCTCCCATTTGTGAGAGATTTTCAGGACGCGCGCCCTTGTAAAATAAATTCGTGATAAAGTTTTCGAAATCCTGTGCATTCTCAAAAATTATAACGGGTATACGTCCCGCAAATGAGCTGTATATTTCAATTATGATATTTTTCTCGTCAATGAAATTTACGGGCATTCTTGAGCATATGAAATTATTTATTATTTCGCTGGGATTAAAATTTTTTAGCCAGTTTTGCCACGTCATTATAAAATTTTCGTCGTCATTATTAATATTTTCGCGCTTTACAAATTTATTCGCAATGTAACTATTTAGCATTATTCCCGCTCCCTCCCTGCCTAGCGCAAGCGTCCACTATGCGCGCAAGCGCCCGGGGTATTCATAAAATTTTGTCAAGGCGTAAATGTTTCATAAAATTTTATCAGAGTAATAAATTTTTTCATAGTTTGCATTGTGTAAATATTTTGTGCTAAAATATTCCCGCGTTGTGAAAAAAAAATATTTTATTGAGCGATTTATGAAGGGGAATTAATGTATTACAAGCTAAACGAAAATTTTATATTGCGAGGTTATGAGAGACTGCCCTACGCTGTGATTAATACTCAAACGGGGGCGGCTAATTTTGTCGGGCCTGAAGTGTTTAACGCGCTTGAATTATGCAACGGCAAAATTGATGTCTCTATGCCTGTTATTCCTGAAAGTGTAAGAGAATATATCAAGCTCGCAGAAAACGCAGGAATTATCACGCCTTGTGAATATCCTTCAGATATAAATCATAATCAGGAGTATAAATTTTATCACGCGCGTTATATCCGTCATGCTCACTGGTCGATTACGGGCAAATGTAATTATCGCTGCAAGCATTGTTACATGTCTGCACCGGACGCGAAAATGGGCGAATTATCACACGATACTATTATGAATATCATTCAGCAATTAGGGGACTGCGGAATTATGAATGTCTCTCTAACAGGGGGCGAGCCGCTTGTCCGTGATGATTTTCTTGAGATTGTCGACGCTTTACTTGAACGAGATATTAATATCACTCAGATTTATTCAAACGGTGCTCTTGTGAACGAGAAATTATTGCGTGAACTTGACAAGAGAAATATTCACCCTGAATTTAACATGAGCTATGACGGGGCGGGCTGGCATGACTGGTTACGCGGCATTAACGGAGCTGAAAAAATTGTAGATGACGCGTTTAAATTATGCCGTGATATGGGATTTAAAACGGGTTCGGAAATGTGTTTACATCAACATAATAAGCATACTTTACGAGAAAGCATTAAACATTTAGGCTCGCTCGGTGTAAGCTCTCTAAAAGTTAATCCCGTCTCAAATACCGGTGAATGGGCAAAAAATAATTTTGGTCAGGCGATAAATTTCAAAGAATTATTTGCGCTGTATCTTGCTTACATTCCCGAATATTATCAAGACAATATGCCGTTAAGTATCATGCTGGGCGGGCTTTTTGCGGCTCGTATGAATGAACCTGACTATTTCGATATTCCCGTTTTCAAGCCTGATATTGACCCAGAAATTTTTTGCATTTGCGGACATGCTAGGCTCGTCATGTATATTTCACCTGAAGGCCGTATTTTGCCCTGTATGGCTCTTGCCGGCATGAGTGATAATATTCAAAATAAATTCCCGGTTATAACACAAAAAAGTTTGCCGGAATGCTTGAATAACTCGTTTTACATGAATTTTATTAATACTCGTGCGAGCGAATATCTTGCTTTAAATCAAATTTGCGAGAAATGCAAATATAGCCGTCATTGTTTCGGAGGATGCCGGGCTGATGCTTTAGAACATGACCCGAATAATTTCATGAGTAAATCCCCCGGAACTTGCGAAATTTTCAGGGGCGGCTGGGTCGATAAAGTAATTAAGACAGTGAAACAAATCAGGCCGAATGCTTATACACCAGCTTTTGACAGCGCATTATGGCAGGATTTGCGATAAATATTTTATTTTATGGAGGTTTATATTATTTATTATGAACGAGAAAGCTAGAAAATTTCTTGAAGAGGTCTCACAAAATCCCGAACTCAAAGCCGAATTAACTAAATCACTATCTGGAGACGGCGTTGTATTTGTACTCAAGAACGAGGCTCAAGCAAAGATAGCGGCTGAAGCACTTGCAAAGGTTGCACAGTCTCAAGGCTATGAACTCACAATTGACGACTTTGCAATCACAAAATTGTCATCACTCTCTGAAGACGAGCTAAAATCAGTTGCAGGCGGTATAGCTCTCGACGGTGCTAAAAACGGCTGTTCTTGTCCGCAAATGGGCTTTGGCAGTAATTTTAACGATGTGAGCAAGAGCTGCGGCTGTCCTTCTCTTGGCTTTGGCTATGATGACGGCAAACAATCGGCCAATATACTCTAAAAATTTTAGTTTATAGGACGTGTTATTTATGAACGAGAAAGCAAAAAAATTTTTTGAAGAAGTCTCGCAAAATCACGAACTCAAGGCAAAATTAACTCAAAAATGGGAAGAGGCCGCTAAACTGGGCAAAGACGAACAGATTAAGGCATCTACGGAAATCAGCGCGGAATTTGCCAAAGAACACGGCTTTGATTTATCCCCTGAAGATTTCAGCCCTGAAAAAATGTATTTATTATCTGAAGACGAGTTAAAGGCGGTTGCGGGCGGCGTTAATAATCAGGCTCGTACAGTTACTAGCACATGCTCATGTTCGGGCGGCAATGGTATAGGCAACACATGGGAGCTTTATTGTTTTTGTCCGAGTGCGGGCGACGGCTATAACACTACAAATAATCATTGGCGGTGCGGCTGTGCAGGCGGTAACGGTTTAGGCTTGGCATAAAAATTTTTTGTAAGAGTTTTTGTGCGTTAATAAAAATTTGCTCGTTTGAGGCTCATTTTGTGATAATATTAGCATTACAAAATTTTTCAAGTTTTTACACGAGAAAGAAAGGGGCTTCAAATGAGCTTTTTACTTGTTGATAATAACATAAATGACTTAAATAATTTGGCCGATATTCTTAAAAAAGTTGTTCCCGCTATGGAGCTTAAACTCGTTCAATCTGCTGAAGACGCTTTAAATCTGCAATCACTGAATTTTGACGCGGCATTTATTGAAATCGATTTAGAGCCTGATAAAATGAACGGTCTTGACTTGGCCGCAAAACTCAAAGCATTTCACAAAGATGTTCATATTATATTTATTACGAGAAATAAAAATTTTTACTCTGAGGCTTTCACAGTGCACGCAGATAATTATTTAATCAAGCCGGTTAATATCACGCAGATTAACAACGAAATTGATTACTTATCGCGTTATTATCCACTTCCATTGCGCACTAAGGGCAAAGTTTATATACAGACTTTCGGCGGCTTTAATATTTACGTTGACGGCGTTCTTGTTGAGTTCAAGCGTTCGAAAACTAAGGAGTTGCTTGCTTTGCTTGTTGACAGGAGGGGCGCGGCTGTTAATGTTCGTGAGGCTTGTGATCTGCTTTTCTCTGACAGGCCTTATAATACGGTCGTTAACGGCTATTATCATGTATTAGTGCATTCTTTAATACATACTTTTATGGATTATGGGATTGATAATATTTTAATCAGGCGAAAAAATTTTCTCGCAATAAAGCCGGCATTATTCGAGTGCGACGCCTATAATTTTCTCAAGGGCGACCCCTCCGCGGCTAAACAGTACAGAGGCGATTATTTAAGCTGTTACAAGTGGGCTCAACAAAATAAGGAGTGATTTATTTTGCCGAATATCCGCATTACTTCACCCGAACAAATTCATGATTATATACGCGTTACAAGTCCGGGCGTTTGGATAATTTTGAGCGCGATTATTGCATTTCTGACGGGGTTATTTATTTGGATATTTACCGGTTCGCTTGAGATTTCATTTAGTGCCCCGGTATACACAGAGGGGGGGATTTCGCGCGCTTTCTTGAAATATGACGACTTCTCAAGACTTAAAACTGGTATGCACACAAGAATTCATGAAAGCAAAATTACAGGCAAAATCATAAATCTTTCCCGCGATGTCCTTAATTATGAAGATATTATAAAATTTACCGGAGCTAATAATTTTCACTTGATGGGACTTGACGAACACGCTAATTTTTTGCAGGCCATTATTAAATTTAATCAGCAACAGCAACAGGAAATCCCCGAAATCACACAGGCCTCATTCATAATAGAGAATATCAAGCCGGTAAATTTTTTGTTGAAGTGAGATATTTATCATGAAAAATTTTGCGAAAGTTCCCGTTATAATGCAGTTAGAGGCCTTAGAATGCGGTGCGGCTTGTTTAGCTATGATACTCGCTTATTATGGCCGGTGGATACCCTTGGAGCAATTAAGGAGTGATTGCGGAGTTTCTCGTGACGGTTCGAATTTGCTTAACGTAACTAAGGCGGCTCAAAAATATAATTTGACGACTAAAGCATTTTCTCTTGATGCTGATACATTGCGCGATAAAGGCACATTCCCGGCTATAGTTTTCTGGGAGAATAATCATTTTGTTGTCGTGAATGGCTTTCACAAAGATAATGTCTCACTGAATGACCCAGCGCGAGGCCAAGTAACTATAAAGTTTGACGAGTTCAAGAATTCATATTCAAATATATGTTTATTGCTAAAACCTGACGAAAAATTTGAGAAGGGCGGCAAACCTGCTTCAATATTGGGATTTGCCCGTGATAAGCTGCGTGGAGCTTTCCGAATGTTTATGCTTGCTGTCTTGACTACTTTAATAACGTCTCTAACTGGTATATTATTACCTGCGTTTGATAGATTCTTTATTGACAATTTATTAACCGGCTTGCATTCTGAGTGGTCAAGAGGTTTCTTTATATTATTAGCTTGTGTTATGTTCGCTCAAATTCTTTCACTTGCTGTAAAATCAGTATTTTTCTTGAGACTTCAGGGCAAAATGACAGCCGGGTCTAATACTTCATTTTTGTGGCATGTCTTGAGATTGCCGCTTGAATTTTTTGAGCAGAGAATGGCCGGGGACTTGGCCGAACGCTATGTATATAATCAGGGAGTAGCCAGCGCACTAATTAACACTTTCACACCCCTAATGCTTGATAGTATAGTAATGATATTTAATTTATTTATCATGTTAAATTATAGTCCCATGCTAGCTTTAATCGGTATTTCAGCCGTAATAATAAATCTCTATCTCGCAAAAATAATATCAAATAAACGCATAAATATCACACGAGTACAAATGCGGGACATGGCCAATTTAGACAGCACGGCATTAATGGGAATAGACATGATAGAGACGATAAAGTCGAGCGGTGCGGAGGGGGGCTATTTCTCAAGATGGGCGGGCTTTGCGGCGAATGTAGCGGCGTGTCTGGTAAAATTTGACAAATTAAATCAGACGCTCGGACAGCTCCCGGCACTCTTAAACATGTTAGCGAGCAACATAATATTATTTCTTGGCATAAGGCTTATAATTTCCGGTCAATGGACAATCGGGCTTATAAGCGCGTTTAACGGGTATTTATTATCATTCTCACGACCTGCGCAATTATTAATCGGTGCGGGCCAGCAGTTACAGGAAATGCGTACACGTATGGAGCGCGTGCAGGACGTTTTCAAGTATCCTGTTGACGTTGAATATAATTATAATTTGCCTGATACTGAACTCAAGAAATTAACGGGCTTAGTCGAAATCAAGAATATAACATTTGGATATAATAAATTGTCTGACCCTGTAATCAAAAATTTTTCTTTGAGAGTGAACGCCGGAGAAAGTGTTGCGATAGTCGGGCCTTCAGGTTGCGGCAAGTCAACAATAGCGAAATTGCTTACAGGTTTATATAAAGTCTGGGACGGTCAGATTTTATATGACGGCTTAGAAATAGCGCAGATAAATAGAAATATATTCACCGGCTCAGTAGCATGTGTAAATCAAGATATTACGTTATTTGAAGATAGTATTGCTAATAATATACGCATGTGGGATAAATCAATAGAAGATTTTGACATAATATTATCAGCTAGAGACGCTCAAATCCATGACGAAATCATAAACAGGGACGGGGACTATTCGGGCGAAGTACAGGAGGGCGGTAAAAACTTTTCAGGCGGTCAGCGTCAAAGATTGGAAATCGCGGCTTCACTAGCTTTTGACCCTACTATAATAATACTTGACGAGGCCACGAGCGCACTAGACACCCGCACCGAGAATGAATTAATGCAGGCAGTAAACGCACGGGGAATTACGCGGATAATTATTTCACATAGACTGTCAATAATACGGGACTGCGACGAAATAATAGTCATGAAGGACGGCCAAATCTTAGACACTGGAACGCATGACGAGTTAATAAAACGTTGTGAATATTACGCGGCATTAATCATAAATGAATAGTTTTGAGAGGTCGCTACGCTTGCTAAAGGTCCGCAACATTCTTTATAGCTCGCGGGAGAATTTCCTGCGGGCTGCATATTTTATCATTCAACACTATGAAGGGGGTAAATATCATTGTCAGGCTATTTTGACGAACAGATAAGAACGCGCATAAATTCAGACATAAACGCATTCAATAACGCATTCAGTGAAATATCGGAAGCAATAACGGGGCAGAAATTATTCACACAGTCAAATAATTCACTGGACGCATTAAGCGAGATAGCAAATTATTATAACTTACCTGAAGACGCAATAAAATCAGATTTTGCAAGCAATCAAGATATAACAGAAATTTTTGACGCGAACAAAATAATGTATCGTGATGTAATATTAACGCATAACTGGTATAAGGACGCTTCAGGAATATATTTAGCGCAGTTAAAGGACGGCTCATATATAGCGTTAATCCCTGATTATCGGGGCTATTATTATAAAGATTACGAGACGGGTAAAAGAATACGCATAAACTCACGCACTCAGGAAAATATAAATAGAGAGGCTGTATGTTTTTATAAGAATTTACCGGCTGAAAGAATGAGCATAAAAGATTTAATAATATTTGCGTTAAGAAGTCTAGCAATATCTGATATAATCTCGATAGCGTTAATAACTTTGCTTGTAACATGTATATCAATGACGACGCCGTATTTACTGCAGTTAGTATATTCGCAGATAATATATAGTAATAATATTCAAAGTGTGATAGCGATATTTATATTTATAATTTCAGCGGGAATATCTACAAATTTATTTAATATCGCTAAAAATCTAGCATTATCCCGAATAAATACGAAAATGGACACGAGCGTAAATGCCGCTGTCATGATGAGAGTTATAAACTTGCCCGCCGAATTCTTTAAAGATTACTCATCGGGAGAACTCGCAAAACGAGCCAATTCCGCCAGCATCTTATGTAAAACATTTTCGACTGTGATATTTTCGCTGTTATTGACGGCGTTAATGAGCTTGATATATTTGCGACAGATATTTATATTTACACCTGTATTAGTCATGCCTGCATTATTAATAGTGAGCTTGTTATTTCTTGCTTCAGTAATATTGACATACGGGCATTCAGTAATATTAAGGCGTTCGACGGAAATAGACGCAAAAGAATATGGGTTAATATATGCGCTTATAACAGGAATACAGAAAATAAAATTAACTGGTTCAGAGAGACGGGCATTTGCGAAATGGGCAGACTTGAATAAACGTTCAGCAAAATTAATATATAATCCGCCTTTGTTGCTGAAATTAACGGGAGCTATACAGCCTGCAATAACTTTAATAGGGACGTTCATATTATATTATAGTGCGTTGAATTCGGGAGTTAGTCCGGAAAATTACATGGCATTCATGGCCTCATACGGTTTATTATCGGGGGCGTTTACAGCATTAAGCAGTGCGGCACTCTCAATCGCGAATATACAGCCATTAGTAGATTTAATCAAGCCTATATTACAAGCCGAGCCGGAAATTTCGCACGGTAAAAAATTAAATCGCGTCTTGGGCAATATAGAATTAAATAATGTCAAATTCAGGTATTCGCAAAAAACGCCGTTAATACTCGATAAATTTTCGCTTAAGATTAAACACGGGGAATATTTAGCAATAGTAGGCAAGAGCGGGGCGGGAAAATCTACGCTTGTGAGATTATTATTAGGCTTTGAACGTCCGGAAAACGGAGTAATATATTATGACAATCACGATTTGAAGACTTTAGACATGAAATCATTGCGAAAAAATATCGGTTGTGTCATGCAGAACAGCAAATTATTTCCGGGCAGTATATTTTCGAACATAATAATTTCAGCGCCTAATTTGACGGAAGACGACGCATGGGAAGCCGCAAGAATGGCCGGTATCGCTGAAGATATAGACAAAATGCCCATGAAGATGCAGACTATGATAAGCGAGGGAGCTAATACTTTATCAGGCGGTCAGAGACAAAGAATTATAATCGCCCGCGCAATTGCACCCAGACCGAAAATTTTATTATTTGACGAGGCAACAAGCGCGCTAGATAATTTAACGCAAAAAATAGTAGCGAACTCACTGGAGAAATTAAATTGTACGAGAATAATAATAGCTCATAGGCTTTCAACTGTGAAGAACTGCGATAGAATAATAGTACTTAACGAGGGCCGAATTTCAGAAAGCGGCAAATATGACGAATTAATGAATAAACACGGGCTATTTTATGAACTCGTACAGCGTCAAATATAATTAGGAGCGTGAAAAATTTTCATGGATAAGAATTCAAAAATTTATGTAGCAGGACATCGCGGCATGGTAGGTTCTGCAATAATGCGCGAATTAACTAGACAGGGCTATAATAACATAATAACCCGCACACACACAGAACTTGATTTAACGCGTCAAAATGAAGTCGAAAAATTTTTTGCGAGTGAACGGCCTGAATATGTTTTCTTAGCGGCGGCCAAAGTCGGAGGAATTGCGGCAAATTCTGAAGCACTGGCAGATTTCATGTATATAAATATGATTTTAGAGATGAACGTAATTCATGCGGCTTTCATGAATAACTGCAAAAAATTAGAGTTTCTAGGCTCGTCATGCATATATCCCCGATTAGCGCAGCAACCCATCAAAGAAGAGTATTTATTAACGGGCTCACTTGAGAAGACTAACGAGGCTTATGCATTGGCGAAAATTTCAGGCTTGAAATACTGCGAATTCCTGAACAAGCAATATAACACGGATTATATATCAGTAATGCCCTGTAACTTATACGGCCTAAATGATAATTATCACCCCGAACACAGTCATGTTTTACCCGCCTTAATACGCCGTTTTCACGAGGCAAAAATAAATAATTTATCAAGTGTAACATGCTGGGGCGACGGGAGCCCGTTGCGAGAATTCTTATATGTTGATGACTTGGCCGAACTTTGTGTATTTCTCATGAATAATTATTCCGGAAATGAGATAGTCAACGCAGGCAGCGGCAAGGAAATCAGCATAAAAGATTTAACGCATTTAGTAGCTGAAGTAGTAGGCTATCAGGGCCAAATTTTATGGGATAAGTCAAAGCCGAACGGAACGCCGCGCAAATTAATGGATGTGAGTAAAGCTCAAAAAATGGGCTGGCATGACAAAACGAGCTTACGAGACGGCATTAAATTATCATATGAAGATTTCAAACGCAAATTTCGTGAATGAGCGAGTAAGAAAATAGCCGGGTTTTATTGAGCCCGGTTATTTATAGCCAGTTGACCGCAAGCCGCCATTATATCAGTCCCTCTTTCTTTGCGTAATTCGTACTCAATTTTGAGACTTGACAGAGCCGCGCAAAACTCTTTAATTCTTGTGTCGCTCGAACGTCTTAAATCCGGCCTGTTAGGAATGGGATTAAACGGTATCAAGTTAATATAAGGCTCAAGCCCATCAAGTAACGCCGCCATCTCATAAGCAAGTGAGACATCATCATTTACACGGTCAATTAAGGCATATTCAATCGTAATTCTTTCGCCTGTTCTGTCTTTATAGCGTCTGAGAGCATTAATTAATTTCTGTAACGGGTATTGCTTATTAACAGGCATTAATTTATTACGTAAAATATCATTCGGCGCGTGAAGTGAAATAGATAATCTAATGGGTATCTCAAAATCTGCTAAATCTTCAATTCCCGGTACAATTCCGGACGTCGATATAGTGATATGTCTTGCGCCAAGATTACGCATATTTTTATTATTCAGCGAGCGTATAACCGAAAAAATATTATTCTCGTTCAAAAGAGGCTCCCCCATTCCCATGAAGACTATATTATTAATGTCAGATTTATTAATTTTTTCCATTAAGAGAAACTGCCCTAAAATCTCACCTCGTGTTAAATTCCTAGTAAAGCCCATTGAGCCCGTATAACAGAATGCGCAATTAAGAGGACAGCCCACCTGACTAGATATACAAGCGGTTTTGTGTCCGCCGTGATTGAGTAATACGCTTTCAACTCGTGAATTGTCGGTAAACTGCCATAAAAATTTTTTCGTGCCGTCTTTAGAAACCTGCTCACGTATCATAACGGGAAGATTAATAAAAACTTGTCCGCTTAATTTATCGCGTAAATTTATAGAAAGATTGCTCATTCCGTTATAGCTGAATTCCTTTTTTGCATAAATCCATTGACAGACTTGTGCCGCCCTAAATTTTTTTTCGTTCCAGTTCGCAAATAATAATTCCCAGTCGTTAATTGATAATTCTAATGCGTCATAATTCATGTAAATAAATTTTCTCCCTGATTTATAATAAATTTTTCACGAGTAATTATATATCATGTGTGTATGTGATAACGCAGGCTGATTATAACGCACTCACTCACTAGCAAGCTATATCTTGAATGTGATAATGCAGGCTAATAAATTTTCACGAGTTAATTATAAAGCCGGTTAATAAAAATTTTTGCGAATTAATTAATTTCACTTGTATATTACGATATAATTATATAGTTTTCAGGTATATATAAATATGAAAGAAGGGAATAATTTAATGTCATTATTTGACGACGATAAATTAATCGGTCAGGAGTTATCAGAGTACACCCTTGAAGCAATATCGGGCGGAGTAAACAGCGGGCTTGAAAGATTGACAGTAAAATGTCCTGTGAATAATTGTGATTTTGAGTGCAGTACTTTCGCGCAATTAAATCATCACATGCATTCAGCACATCCCGAACGCTGTTAAAAAAATTTGCGTAGTATTCAGCATTGTTATAAAATTAAATTATCTTATTACACTATAAAATATAATTTGGAGGCAGGCGCATGATTGATTTATACGCTGTCGGAGAAATGGTAATAGACTTCATACCGGGCAGTGAAGAAGCCAGCTATATACGCAAGGCCGGAGGAGCCCCCGCAAATGTAGCTATAGCCGCGGCAAAAAACGGTCTTACATCCGCAATGTGTTGCAAAGTCGGTGAAGATAATTTCGGCCATTTCTTAATGGACACTCTAGCAAAATACAATGTCGAGGCAATTTGTAAAGATTTGTGCAAGGAAGCAGTTACAACGATGGCATTTGTTACACTTTCAGCAAACGGTGAGCGGGTATTTACATTTGCAAGAAAGCCCGGAGCCGACATGATGTTATCAGAAAATGACGTGAAAGAAAACGACATAAAGAATTCTGCGATAATACATGCGGGTTCGTGTTCGTTATCGGCCCAGCCTGAGAAGGACGCGACAATTAAGGCAATGAGGCTAGCACACGAAAATAATAAACTCGTCAGCTTTGATATAAATTATAGAAATATAATGTGGAATGACGATATAAAAGCCTGTGTTGACGCGATAAAAAGTGTCTTGCAGTATGTAGACCTGCTTAAATTGTCCGGTGAAGAAATTGACATGATGGGCGGCGAGGCTAATTTACCCGTTTTAATGCGTGATTATAACATAGCTGTCATAGTCGAGACCCTAGGCAAGGACGGCGCAAAGGCATATTTTAATGATGAAGTCCTGCAAGTTGGCGGCTTCAAAGTTCATGCAGTTGACGCGACAGGCTGCGGAGATGCTTTCTGGGGAGCTTTCTTGTCAAAATTGAGGCTTGAAGGCGTGAATAATATATCAGATTTGACCGGTGAAAAAATAAAATCAGCCATGAATTACGGGAATATTTCCGGCTGTATCTGCGTTCAGAGTAAAGGCGCGATTGAATCAATTCCAACCCGTAAGCAAATCGAAGAGTTTATAAGGAAAAATAATATCTCATGAGCATAATATCACCTTCATTAATATGTCTTGACATGTGCAATCTTGAGAGCCAAGTAAAAATTTTAGAGCAGGCGGGAATAAATTATTTACACGTAGATATTCTTGACGGCCATTTTTCGCCGAGTATGCCCTTAGGACTTGACACGGTCAGGCAGTTACGCGCAAAGACAGGACTAAAATTTGACTGTCATGTTATGACGACTGAGCAGGATTATTTTGTAGATGAGTTATTAGACATAGGAGCCGAGCAAATTACTTTTCACGCAGAAACTCAGCCGCATATTGACGGGATGATTAATCGAATTCACTCAAAAGGTGTAAAAGCCGGTGTCGCTCTCAAGCCTTCAACGCCGTTAAATGTGTTGGATTATGTGCTTGAAAAATGTGATGTAATATTATTAATGCTGATTAATCCCGGCTATGCATTTGTGAAGGGAGAACAGCAGGTAATATATGCCGAGCGCAAAATTAAAGATTTACGCAGTATGATACAAACTCGCAAACTTGACACAAAAATAGAACTTGACGGCCGTATAAGCGAAAAAAATATTATTGACTGGGGTAAAACGGGCTTGGCCGATATTTTTGTAACTGGCAGTACGTGTTTAAAGCGTGATGATTTGTTGAATTCACTTAGGAGGCTAAAAAATTTATGACATTCAGCGAGAAATTTATTAGTACAAAGAAAGATATTTTTGCTGAGCTTGAGAAAGTTTTTAATAATATCAAGCCTGAACAGGTAGAAAAATTGCACGATGAGATTTTGCAGGCTGACCAAGTATTTTTTGTAGGAGTAGGCCGTGTAATGATGGCTTTAGAGTGTATTTGCAAGAGACTGGCTCATTTAGGCATCAAAGCTCATTGCGTAGGCGACATTACGGAACCGGCAATCACTAAGAATGATTTATTAATTGTCGGGTCAGGTTCGGGGGGGTCATTATTCCCGCTCGGAATAGCAAAGAAAGCGCGTCAAGTTGCAGACTGCAAAATAGTTCATATAGGGTCAAATCCTAACAGTGAAATGAAGGATATAGCCGACTTCATGGTAAGAATTCCAGTGAGGACAAAATTTTATCTTGAAGACGAGATAGATTCGTGTCAGCCCATGACGACAATTTTTGACCAGAGTTTATTATTACTGGGTGATATTATAGCAAAAATGATTGTCGACGAGCGCAATATTAACATGAAAGATTTATGGCAGTATCACGCAAATTTAGAGTAAGGGGTTTATCATGAAATCAGAATTAATGAAATACGCCGGCAGTATTCAGCAATTAGCATATGTGAGGCCTATAATTTACTCAGAGGGCAGAAGCTCAGGCCTGAAAGCATTTGACGTGAAGAACGGCAAGATGTCATTTAGGGTATTAGCTGATAAGTGTCTTGATATTAGCGAGTTCTCATATTCGGGAATAAATATAAGTTTCTTGTCAAAGCCCGGACTTCAGGGTTTAGGACATTATGACACAAACGGACCTGAAGCACAAAGAAGTATAATGTGCGGCTTATTTTTTACGGCAGGACTTGAGAACATAGGCGCGCCCTGTGAGGTTGACGGCAAAAATTATCCCATGCACGGCAGAATAAGAACGACACCGGCAGAGCATTTATCGAGTAATGCATACTGGGATAATGACGAGTATAAAATCAAGATTTCCGGTGAAATGCGGGAGGCTGAATTATTCGGTGAAAATCTTGTTTTGCGTCGTAGTATAGAAACAATTTGCGGCACTAAGTCATTTATTTTGACGGACGAATTCGAGAACGAGGGATTTAGGGACGAGCCTTTAATGCTGTTATATCACTTTAATTTAGGGTGGCCGTTTTTAGACGAGACTACAAAATTTTTTATTCCCACTAAGAAAATCACGCCTAGAAATCATGACACAGAAGGCCACGAAAGCAGATATAACTTAATGGAAGCCCCGAAAGATAACGAGCCTGAATATGTATTTATTCACGAGATTAAATCAGACCCTCAGGAAAATACGGAAGTAATAGCAGTAAATGAGGCTTTGAAACTCGGTGTAAAAATTTCATGGAACGTTAAATATTTACCTCACTTTATGCAGTGGAAGAGCATAGCCAGCGGTGATTATGTAGTCGGGCTTGAGCCTGCTAATTCAATAGTTCACGGCCGGAAATGGTATCATGAGAACGGGAATTTACACACTCTTGCGCCATTCAAGCGAGAAAGAAATATTTTGACTTTCACGATTTTAGAGGGCGACTCAGAAATCAACGAAAATATTTCAGCTTTTAAAGCAAAATTTTAGAAAGGTGTTATATATAATATGAAGAGATCAGAAATCAACGCGCATATTAAGGAGTTTGAGGCATTACTCAAGAAACACTGTTTTGCATTGCCTCCGTTTTTGAGTTTTACCCCTGAAGAGTGGGCGACAAAAGGCCATGAATACGACGAAATTCGTGATAACGCGCTCGGCTGGGACATTACGGATTATGGCGAGGGTAATTTTGCGAAAAAGGGGCTATATCTCATCACAATAAGAAACGGCAACGTTCACAACAAGAAATACACTAAGACTTATGCCGAAAAAATTATGATGTTGAAAGAGGGCCAAGTATCGCCAAATCATTTTCACTGGCACAAGATGGAAGATATTATAAATCGCGGCGGCGGTAATGTAGTATTCAGGCTTTGGAACGCTGACAGGAAGACCGAGCAGCCATTAAATACCGACGTGAAAATTTTTCAGGATGGGCGCGAGTATTTTGTGCCTGCAGGTAGTGATGTAATTCTCAAGCCCGGCGAGTCTCTTTCACTTTATCCGTATTATTATCATGAATTTATCATACAGCCCGGTACTGAATATGCTATTATCGGTGAAGTCTCAATGTGCAACGACGACAACACTGACAACAGATTTTATGAGCCTTTAGGGAGATTTCCTACTATAGAAGAGGACGAGAAGCCATATAGATTGCTTTGTACTGAATATCCCCCTGCAAAGGATTAAAAATTTTTTGTATCTAGCAAAGTCCGCAGATAATTTTTTACTCCTGAAAATACCCACCGGCGGGCTTAGAGGTACCTACACGGTTTCAAACGGGGATAAGTAAAATTATTCCCGTAAAAATATAAAATTTTAAGCGTGAAAGGAGTAATATATTTTGAGTGATTATGTCGTAACAATGGAGCATATAACGAAAACTTTTCCGGGCGTTAAGGCACTTGATGACGTTCATTTGCATTTGAAGGCTGGTCGTGTTATGGCTCTATTAGGAGAGAACGGCGCGGGGAAGTCAACGCTCATGAAAATTTTATCAGGTGTCTACACGCGAGATTCGGGCGAGATTACTATTTTCGGGCAGAAAATTGAGGGTGATTTGAACACTAAGCAGGCTCAAGCACTTGGAATAGCAATAATCCATCAAGAATTAAACATGTGCCAGCATTTGAGCGTGTCAGCAAATATGTTTTTAGGCCGTGAAATTATAAAGCATGGCAGGCTTGATAACGCGGCAATGAATAAATTAGCTATTGAGCAGCTCGCAAAACTGGGAATTCACGACATAGACCCGGACGAATCAGTAGGAAATTTAACAGTCGGCCGTCAGCAAATGGTAGAAATCGCAAAAGCCCTGTTAATTAACGCTAAAGTCTTAGTCATGGATGAGCCTTCTTCTTCCTTATCTAATGCAGAAATCACGGAAATGTTTAGAATCGTCCGCGAGTTAAAGGCAATGGGCACGGCAATTGTATATATTTCTCACAGGCTGCAGGAATTACATCACATTGTCGACGACGTTACGATTATGCGCGACGGAAAATATATAACAGAAGGCGAATTTAACTCGTTCACTATGGATCAGATTATAGCGAACATGGTAGGGCATGAAGTCAAAAATCAATTCCCGCGTGAAGATGTACCTAAGGGCAAGAAAATTTTAGAAGTCAAGCATTTGAACGCCGGCAAATTAGTACGTGATGTCAGCTTTGATTTATACGAGGGTGAAGTGTTAGGATTTTCGGGACTTGTAGGAGCAGGCCGAACTGAGACAATGCGCGCAATTTTCGGAGCAGACCCTAAAGAGAGCGGCGAAATTTTACTAGACGGCAACCCTATAAGCATATATAATCCCGGCTCGGCAATTCGTCAAGGCATAGTCTTAGCACCTGAAGACAGGAAAAAAGAAGGACTTTGCACAAAACTTTCTATCAGGGATAATATAGCATTGCCAAATCTCGATATAATCACGCTCGGCAGTCCCACCGGGAAGATTAACAAGAAAGTCGAGAATGAGATGATAGAGAAGGGGAAGAGCTCACTAACTATCAAGATGGCAGATGCTGAAGTAGCTGCGGGGAGTTTATCAGGCGGAAATCAACAAAAAGTAGTTGTTGCAAAGTGGCTCGCTCGTCAGTCAAGAGTGTTAATTTTCGACGAACCTACACGGGGAATTGACGTAGCCGCAAAAGTTGAGATTTACGAGATTATTAACGAGCTCAAGAAACAGGGAGTAGGCGTTATTATAGTATCGTCAGAATTGCCGGAAGTCATGGGAATAGCTGATCATATTATAGTAATGTGCAACGGGAGAATCACGGGAGAAGTTGACCCGCGCCACACTACTGAAGAGGAAATCATGACATATGCGACACGATTTGGCGACAATGCCGCATAAATTTTTTATCAGGAGGAAAATATAATCATGGAAACAAAGCGCAGTTTTCTATCAAAACCGGGTGTAGCTTCAGTTGTTACGGCATTTGTTGGTGTTGTCGTCTTAATGTTAATATTCTGGGGTATGAACCCGAATTTTATCAAGCAGAATAATTTAATGTCGCTTTCTCGTTCAATTTGTCCGTATTTATTAGTCGGTATCGGTCAAGGAATTGTGTGTATAACCGGAAATATTGATTTATCAATCGGCTCAGTATTAGGAATGTCCGCAATGATTTCGGCTACGTTAATATGCAACGGGATGAATGTAATTTTAGCGATAATTATAGACTTGATAGCTTGCTTAATCGTAGGTTTGTCAAATGGTGTCTTAGTCGGAAAATTCAAGCTCCCCCCGTTTATAGGGACTTTAGGAACTATGACAATTTGCCGGGGAATTGCCCAGCTCGTAAATAATAATTACAACACTGGCGATATAGGCGTTGGCGGTCTCAAAGATTTATTCAGGGATATATTTTATTATGACAGAATCGGCTATTTATATTACGGTGTAATAATTTGCTTGATAATCTGGGCAATATTCTATTATTTAATGAGTTACACGGCTACGGGGCGGCATATTTACGCAATCGGTTCAAACGTTGACGCGGCGAGACTTTCAGGTGTAGACGTATTCAAGACTACGACTGTAGCATATACTATATCGGCGTTTTGTTCATTCTTGGCCGGATTGATTACGATGGCGGCGGCTGGTATGGGTTCAATGCAGGCTGGAATGAGCTATGAAATGTACGGAGTAGCTGCGGCAGTTATCGGCGGAATTTCGACACTGGGCGGTTCGGGCTTGTTAGTCGGAGTTATAGCTGGTGCTTCAGTCTGGGCTATATTACAGAATGGCTTGACTTTGGCAAATGTTCCCGTTGCTATGAGAAATATAATAATAGGCTTTATAGTAGTAGCTTGTGTATTATTTGACATTATGCGCAGAAACGGAATGATCGGCGCGAAAAAGAAAGCGGCATAAAAATTTTATGAGTGCAAAATAAAATCACTCGTTTTGCGGGTAATAAAAACTTTATTTTATGGCATTATTAACGCAATTTAAGGCAACAAAAATTTATATTTATATTCGGAGGTAGTTATTCATGAAAAAGTTATTAGCATTAGCACTTGTGTTATCGCTCGTAGTATGCGGGGCAGCGTTTGCAGGCGTGAAGACAAAAATCGGTCTCATCACGATGGATCAAATGGACGTTCACTGGGTAAGACTTCAGAAGGCCGCTGAGGAAAGAGTAAACGAACTCAACAAGGCCGGAAATGAAATCACAATGGTATGGCTAGCACCTGAGACGAAGGACAATCAGCAGCAAATCGAAAAAATTCAGAATGCAGTAGCCGACGGAGTAAATTATATTATTATCGCATGCAACGACGGCACCAGCGCGAACAGAGCATTACAGGAAGCACTTGACGCAGGAATTAAAATTATTTACGTCGACGCTCCGGCAACTTTGAAAGCAAGCGCAACATTTGCAACGGATAATTTTGCAGGCGGCAAACAAATCGGCGAATATCTTGCAAAACTTTTCGCAGAGAAGGGCGTAACTGAAGGCACAATCGGAATAGTAGACGCTCAGGCCGGTGTACAGTCATGCCAAGATAGATATGACGGTTTTGCGTCAGTCTTTAAGGGGACAAAATTTGTACTCGGTGAAAGGCAGTACTCAGACGGCGATAACTCAAAGGCTCAAGAACTTGCTAATACTTTAATCAATAACGGAGTAATCGCGATTTACGGGACAAATGACGGAGCAACGAACGGCAGTGCTTCAGCAGTAAAGGACGCAATCAAGAACGGCATGAATATTTACTGTGTAGGCTGGGACAAGTCAGACTCTAACATTGCACACGTTGAAGGCGGCGAATTACTTGCATTTGCGGCACAAAATCCCCAAGTAATGGGCAAACTCGCAGTTGATGCAGTAGTCGAGCTTGAAGAGGGCAAGGATTTAGGCGGCAAAGTAGTAGATACCGGCGTTTCTACAGTAACAAAAGAGAACGTCGCACAGTTCAAATAATTTATAGAATTTATTACGCCTCCCGGTGTATTGCTGGGAGGTATTTTTTTAGGAGTGTGATTTGTCTTGAGCGTTAAAAAATGTTTATTTCCTGTTGCTGGGCTGGGAACGCGATTTTTGCCAGTAACTAAGGAACTCGCAAAAGAAATGTTACCGCTTGTGAATCGTCCTATTATTTCATATGGAGTAGAAGAGGCTTTAGCTTCAGGGTGCGACGAAATTATTATGATTACTGGGCGCGCAAAACGTTCAATTGAGAATTATTTTGATAGGTCGTTCGAGCTTGAAAACTTGCTGAAATCACGCGGTAAAGAAAAATTATATAATATGATGTTAGAAATTTCCAACATGGCCGATATTTTATATATTCGTCAACGTGAGCCTTTAGGACTGGGACATGCTGTATTATGCTGTGAGCCTGTTTGCAGGAACGAATTTTTTTGTGTTGCGCTGCCTGATGATGTATTTATCAATGACGGGGGCGAACCGATTTTAGCGCAGTTAAAGCACGTTCACGAGATTATGGGCGGAAGTGTTATAGCTCTTGAAGAAGTCAGTGAGTCAGAAGTCTCGCGTTATGGCATAGCAGAGAGTCAATTTTCAATAGAGAACGGCCGAATTCATAAAATTATAAACATGGTCGAGAAGCCGGAGAAGGACAAAGCCCCCAGCAAATTAGCAATAATGGGACGTTATATTTTGTCGCCGAGTATATTTCCGATTTTGAGCGAGATAAAAGCAGGAGTCGGCGGAGAGATTCAATTAACAGACGCGCTGAAAATTTTAGCCCATCATGAGCCGGTCTGGGGAGTTGTCTATAACGGGCGAAGGTTTGACTGCGGGACACAAAAAGGGTGGCTAAGTGCAAATGTAAAGCTGGCATTACAAGATCCGGAATTAAGAGACGTTATACTTGAAGCGGTTAATTCACAGCAAAATTAAATAATTCTTCCTATTATATATACACACAAATAAATTAAATCTCACATAACATAATCCGTAAAGAGAACGCGATTTCTTTACGGAAAAATTTTATTTTATACATGACGGCGGGCGGGTTAAACGCTATAAAACTTTTCACTTGATAATAATCACTATATAAGTAAATCAATGAACTTTCTAATTATATATGTACAAAATTAAATTGCACAGGCAGGGGGATAATCACGACAACAAAAACAAACAAAGGAGACGCGAAAATGAACGCACAAACTAAGCAGTTACAACTCTTCAAATACAACAACAACGCAATACGCACTATCGCAAAAAATGACGGTTCTATATGGTTCGTGGCCGTTGACGTTTGCCGAGTATTAGGACTTCAAAATATCCGGCAAAACATGAATGCGCTTGACAACGACGAAAAAATGACCGTATATAATACATACAGTCATTCAGGACAGCGCGGAGGAGCTCAATATATGACTTTCATATCTGAGTCCGGCCTTTATGCTCTTATCTTCAAATCCCGTAAAGATGAAGCCCGTGACTTCTCCCGCTGGGTACGCCGTGAAGTATTGCCATCAATTCGCCAACACGGTTTTTACGTCAACGACAAAAAAATTAATTCTCTCAACTCTCAAGACGAGATTATTAATGAAGTATTAACCGAACTCAAATTTACCCGTGAAGAGAATAAACGGCTCCGCGCTAAAATCGAACAGGATAAACAACGAGTCGCACTCTCAAATTTATTAGTAGGCACTGCTCAATCTCTCACAATGCAAGAAGCCTCTATCTTTCTTAGACAGCACGGCATTAAGAATATCGGGCAAAATGGCCTCTTTAAACTCTTTCGCGAAATGGGACTCTTAGGAAGCCGCAAAGGTAAGCAGTGGAACCGCCCGGTCGGCGAGGCAGTTAATAAGGGTTATTTTTGTCTTCAGATTAACGGCGGGCCGTCTCGTGTTACTACTATGATAACCCACAAGTTTTTAATGAAGATACTTGACGAGTTTCTGAAGGAACAATTACCCATTGTTTTTATGTTGAATGAATCAGATAAGGAGGACGCCAAATAATGAAAACTTTTCACAAATCCCCGGACTTTTGCGCGTATCTCTCTGCTTTATATTCCCGTGCTGTTCATTGCGGGCTGTCTTATGATGATTTATCAAGCCTCACAGGTTACAGGCTCCGGACTATATGGGCGACTCTGTCAGGCTCCGAGCGTCATTTTTCGTTAATGTGCCTTCGTGCTATTGAAGGCGTTGTATCTCAAAGGGAGGTTTACTAACAATGAAATTTTTTGACCGTAAAAGAAAATATGTATATTTCAGCAGTATGGACTCGCAGGTCAAGACGGCGAATCACTATGATGTTTTTACGTTTAATAGCGAGGCATTGGAACACAACGCGGAATGTATAGGGACATTCTACAGTAAGAATTATGCGCAACTGTTTACAATGCTCCCGGCCGTCATTGACGAACTTTACGAGTCCCGAAGTGTCTTCAGAGATATAGCAGTATACACTAAAAATCAGAGTGCAGCATTTCAAGCTGGGAATATCGATAAATTACTTGAGATTCTTTCACGCATTGTGTCAGGTGTTAATAATGAGTGATAACCCTTATGCAAATTTAGAGATTCGGCCCGGTTTGAATGAGCGCGGAAATTATGAAGTCGGCTACACAAACGACGCGGGCGCATGGAGGACTTATTACGAGACTATAGACTACAGCGGGGCAGTTATGGCTTGTCATTTCGCCGAGTTATATAGATTTCTTGATTTTATTATGTACCCCGATGATTATATAACTCAGGGCGCATTAAGTCTCATGATAGTAGAAAAGGCAGCTAAAAAAATCCGTTCACGCATTGACAACGAAATTAAAGCGGCGGGGATTGATTTAGCAGAAGAGTTTTTACAGGATAAAAAGGAGGTTACCGCGCTATGAAAGCCGTTAGGGAATACAATTCTAATAATGAAGTAGTAGACAGATACATAAAAATGTCTATGCAGGAAGCTAAAAACTTAAAGAAGATACAACGTACAACCGCTAATGTACTGCGCAGGTTCCGCCAAATTGTATGGGATGAAGTTATACCCGAATGCAACGAAAACACAGCGCGTAATTTGTTGTTGATTACTGATGACGTAACAGAAATTATTAAGACCCTCACAGGCAGCAGCGAGGTATAAATCATGACGCAGGAAATTAAAAAATGTCCGTATTGCGGCGCGGCCGGCAGGCTTTCTTATGTGAAGTTATCAGGTTTGTATGTTGTAGAGTGTTCGCACTGTCTGAATAAGGGCTTTCACGCTCCAACTCAAAAACAGGCGATTGACTCATGGAATGAGCGGACAGAAAGAATGGCGGTTAAATAATGGTAGATTTCACGCGTATAGTTCGGGACTCTTGCAAGCCCTGCCCGTTTTGCGGTAAAAAGCCCCGTTTATTTCTTGACCCTCTGCGCGGTATGATAAGACTCGGCTGCCGTAATGAAAGCTGCTCAATCCGTCCGCAAGTTCCGTTATTAGTTTCACCCGACGGACACGGCGATTTAAAACACGCTATTAATTTATGGAATAAGCGCATTAACAAAAAAGGAGATTAATTTATGAAGTATTTAACTGTTGGAGATTTAATGAAGCGCTACAAGATTTTAGCGCGAAGCACAATAACAAACCGGGTGCATATTGAAAAATTGCCGCGTCCTGACAAAATAGGGGAGATCAGGCGGCATGAATGGAGTGAAAAACTTATCACGGACTGGGAACGAACACACGGCGGAAATACTGAAATGTTTAGCGTCTTCTTAAGGTCGCCTGATATTACTTTTGATTCTTTTCTCGCAAAGAATCCGGATTATGCAAAAAAAATTAAATCGCTTCAAAAAAACAGCGGCCCGCAGCAAATCGAATTCTCCGAGCCCTCAAGCCCTGAAGTTGATAACGACACTGACGACTCGGCGGCTCGTGTAGACGGCATTATTAAAAGCTTACTTGCTAACAGGTCAACAACACAGCAAGAAAATAACAACTTGGCCTCGTCTGAAGCTAATAACCATAACAGCGATAATGAAATATTTTACCCTTCGAAAACTATCGCAGATTATGACGTTCACGAGCAGATAACCGGCATTATTTCACGCGTTAATATACTTATAAGCGATTCTAATAAATTGCGTGAATCTGTTCATGCATTAGTAAAAATTGTGTCGATTTTGACGAATGCACAGCGTAACAGCTCCGGCCTTCTTTACGGGCAGGTTAAAGCTGCCTTACTTCCATTAGAAGCACTAGAGAAGGAATTTAGCACCAACGATACACCGAGCCCATTTACAAAACCGGGCGAATAATTTTACTTATCACCAAAGACTCATAACAGGGGACTCGCTCGTCAAGTTCCCTGTTATAATATTTTCACAACAAAAAATTTATATTCTTGATAGGAGGAATTAATAAATGTCATCATCACGTGTAGATTATATCAAATCTAAATATAATGTGTTGAGTTATGCGCGTGAAGTTCTTTCTTGGCCGGTTTCAAGAGACGGCGACCGTGTGAAGTCTTTAGCTCCGGACTCTCATAATAAGACGGCTTTAATAGTTCATGAGTCATCATGGCATGATTTCAAAACGGGGGACGGCGGGGACGTTATTGATTTATGCGCAGCAGTATATTTTGCCGGAGACAAGGGCGCTGCTATCCGCGAATTATCGCGGGAGTATTCAAGCACCGACGACAAGACGAATTACAGCAAGTGGCTTGACAGCATTAAATCTCTTGAAGAAAAAATATCTTTATGGCACAAAAATTTACGTCAGGAAGATATTGATTACTTACACGCGCGGCGGATTCTTGACTCAACAATTGAGAGACTTAAAATAGGTTATGACCCTAAAGAAGAGCGTTTAATCGTCCCATATTTCAAGAATAATCACATAGTCTATTATGTTGGGCGCGACAGGCATATTTATTACAAATTCATTGACGGCCAGGCAGTCCCCGAAGACAGAGAACCGGCGAGCAAATATAAGAAAGCCGCTTTAACAGGTCTTAATGAAAATTGCCCGTGGGGCTTGCATACACTCACGCCTAAGCACCGCGAAAAAATGAGCCGTAAAGTTCAGGAAGCCCGCGAAAAATATAATCTTGACCTTGAAAGAATTCTAGTGATTGCCGAGGGAGTTTTTGACGTTATCAGCTTTGAGCAGGAAGGTTTTAAATGTTTGTCGCCTATGGGCGGGTATTTCTCTAAACGCGTGAATCAATACGTAATAGATTTATGCCGCTCTAAAAGCGAAATAGATTACGTGTTCGTGTTGTTCGATAATGACTCGGCCGGAGCTAATTTTCAGGTTAATATGTGCAAAAGTTTATTTGCCAGCCGTGTTAATTTCGTCTGCGGTGTACTGCCCCCGGATATTAAGGACACAAGCGAATTTTACGCAGGCGGCGGTGATTTGTGCGAACTCGTGAAGGACGCTTTACCCGGAATTAATGAACTCGCTAAAAGAATCACTGACAAATCAGAATTCAAAGATTTTGTGTGTGAGGCTGCGCGGTTTTGCGATAGTGCAGACTTGTTATTAATGTTTAGCGCGTGCTCGCAATTTCCCCCTGAATGGCTCAATGCGATAAAGAATCTAGCCACGAAATGCCCGGCTGAAGGAGTAATCATAAAAAATATATTGCAGGCTCATACTTTAAAGTTTGTCGAAAATGTCGGCTTTTACGAGTATATGCGCGGGGTATGGCTGCCTCAAAGCGATAATGTTATCTCAGGCTATTTTGTGAGTGAGCTCGGGCGTTTTGCAACCGGGGCCAAGCTCAAAAGTTTATTGTCGTTCCTGCGTTCTCAAATTTCCTGCGGGTTCGATTTTAACAGGCAGCACGTTTTTAATTTCAAGAACGGGATATTAGACTTATCAAGCGGAGAATTGCGCCGTCATTCGCCCGAATATAACTCAAGCATTCAAATGAAATATAACTATGACGCAAACGCAAAATGTCCGAAATGGCAAAATTTTATATTTGAGATTATGAACGGCGACTCTCAAAAAATGAGCTTATTGCAGGAAATAGCGGGCTATATTTTATTCCCTGACTTGAGAATGCAGAAATGTTTTTTCTTGTTAGGCGAGGGCGGTAACGGGAAGAGCGTTTATATAAATGTATTGCGCGAGGTATTCGGCGATGAGAATTGCTCAAGCGTTCCAATGTCGAATTTAGGGAGTCAATTTGAGCCGATAAGATTATTAAATTCGCTGGTGAATTTTGCCAATGAGACCGAGACAAACATAAAAGAAGCCGAGGCAAGATTTAAGGCGATTGTTGCCGGGGATAAAATTAGCGCGTGTTATAAGGGGAAGGACTTTATTGAATTCTCGCCCCGCTGTGTCATGATTAGCGCGTGTAACAAATTCATTAACTCAAGCGATACGACCCGGGGATTTTTGCGGCGTATTATGTTCGTGAATTTTACCCGGACATTTGAAGGCTCAAACGATAACAAGAATCTCACGCGTGAATTGCTGCAGGAATTACCGGGAATATTTAACTGGTGCTACACCGGCTATAAAAATTTAATGCTTTCTCAAGAGTTCACACACACAAGCGAGCAGGCGGAAATCTTGCAGGAATTCACGGACATTATTGACCCCGTGAGCGCGTTTTTTAGGGAAGAACTCGCGGCCAAGTGCGATAAAAAATTTACTATGTCTCAGGTGTATATACGTTATTGCAACTGGTGCAGGGAGTGCGGCCACCAAGCGCAGAGCAGGCAGCGTTTTGCGCGGTCAATCAAGATAATAATCAAGCGTGAATTACCTTCTAGTGAATTCGGGCACTCAGACAAGGACGTAACGATAATTTTACGCAAATAAAAAAACTTCCCGGCTCGCTTGAGTCGGGATTTTATTAAT
>JAFSWW010000024.1 GCA_017444345.1 Synergistaceae bacterium
AAAATTTCTCCCTCGTATAAATCAAATAAAATCAGTACGTTTTCTATACCATATACGTAAAAACTGCGTTCTTGCACAAAATGTATCTTAATTCTAAAATCTGTTACATAAATTTTCAAGGAGCGTGAATTATTCATGAAAGAAGTATTAGAATTTCTCCAGAAGTCAAAAGTATTTTTCCTTGCAACATCAGAAAATAACGTCCCTCACGTCCGTCCTATGGGCTTTATCATGGAATGCGGCGGCAAATTAGCTTTTATGACCGACAACACTATGGCACTATGCAAGCAATTAGCAGCTAATCCTAAAGTCGAAATCACAGCCATTGACGAAAATATGAACACTCTTAGAATTTCCGGGACTGTGAAATTTGCAACGACACCGGAGACTCAGAAAAAAGTTCTTGAAGTTATGCCCGCGCTTGCAAAAAGTTATTCAGTAGGTGACGGAAAACTCGAAGTATTTTATCTAGATGAAGGGTGCGCAACTTGTTCAACAATGGCCGGCGAGAAAAAAGAATTATCGCTATAATATAATAAATTTATTAATGAGGGGAGATTTATTCACAATGAAATTTAAGGCTGTAAAACTATTCGAGGGCGGGGAATTCGGCGAAGATTTCCTGTTCGGCGGAGAAAACAAGAGCGACGGCAATCCTGAAAAAAAATATCCCGGGAGTCTTCAAAATTTCTTGATCGACACGGGCAATGAAGTAATCTTAGTTGATACAGGTTTTGCGCCCGGGACTCCTTTTAAGGGGTATACTAAAATTAATGACTATATACCAGCACTCGAAACAGCCGGATATAAGCCCGAGCAGGTTACAAAAATTTTAGTAACTCATAAGCACCCCGATCACACCGGCGAATTAAAGAGTTTTCCGAACGCAAAAATTTATATCGGCCCTGAAGATGCAGACGCTTTGAAATTGACCGGCAATAATATAATACGCTGCGAATACACCGACGGAGCTTATAAAAATTTTGAACACTGCCAGAAAATAGCCGACGGAGTTTATTTCATTAAGGCACGGGGACACACTAAGGGCAATAGTATCGTAATAGCCGAGAATGACGGAAAATATTACATGTTTCACGGTGATGTTACATACGTTGATGCGGCACTCCACGCGAATAAATTATCAATCATATTTGAAGATTTAGAGGCCGCCCGCGATACTCTTAACAGAGTCCGTGAATTCGTGAAAAATAATCCGACCGTTTATTTATCGACTCATACGCCTGAAGGAGTTACGAATTTAGAGCAGGATTTAATCATGAAACTTGATTAATTTTATAGAGCCTAAAAAATGGAATTCGAGAAAGTTTTAACGCATAGAGTCTCGACCCGCAAATATAATGACAAAATGCCCGATGACGAGTCAATACAGAAAATTATCGACTCGGCTTTGTTAGCTCCGATTGTGCACTGGCATAAATTGCACTTGAGTGTAGTTACTAATCAGGACGCTATGAAACTTGCAGACGATGCAGCGGCCGAAATTTTTGCAGCTCCTGACACTCCCGTGAAGATGCCCCGCCCGTATCTATATAATGCGCCTGTATGGATAATTTTATCGGGCAAAATCTATAACGAGAACGAGAACCCGCAAGCACACTTAATGAATATTAATTTATTCTGGAACGTAGGCTCAATTATTGAGAATATGGAATTGCAGGCTACAAATTTAGGGCTCGCCAGCTGCGGAATCAATACGACCGTTGTAGCAATGAGGAATCGCCCCGACGTGAGAAAAGCTCTGGGAATTCCCGACGGTTATGATGCTCTTGCGTCTGTTATAGTGGGATATTCTGACTCGCCCTTGCCTGAACGCAAAGTAAAGCCGGAATTTATCCCGGTGTCATATGATAAGGTAAATTTTTATCATGGATTTCAGAAGCAAGCAATATGAAGTCTTTAATATTTTCGATAAAGAATGGGGACTTGCTGCGGCGGGAACTCGTGAAGATTTTGACGGCTGTACAATAGGCTGGGGATCAATGGGCGAAATATGGGGCTTGCCTAATCAATCGCGCCCGATACTCACAATTTACGTGAATCCCCTGCGTTATACGGCTGAATATTTGTTGAAACATGAAAATTTCTCGGTCTCATTCTTTGACATGAAATATAGACGTGATTTAGCGATTCTAGGCTCAAAATCAGGACGTGACGGCGATAAATTTGCGCTTACATCATTAACGCCTGAAGAGCACGAACACGCTATTATATTCAGCGAGGCAAATTTGACTTTCATATGCCGTAAACTTTACTGGGAGCAGTTCAACCCTGAACACTTGACTCAAGACGTTAAAAATTTCTACACAGAACACGATCACCCGACTCACTATGAATTTATCGGTGAAGTTATTGACGTTATAGACAAGAGGGGATAATTATGACTCTGCATTTAATATATTTCAGTCCGAGCGGTTCAACAGAAAAAATAGTGAAGGAAATCGCGAAAAGTTTTGACGGTTTAGAAGTTGAGTCTCATAATTTGCTGACATCAGAGAGCCGCAGGAAAAAATATAAATTTACCCGTGATGATATTGTAATAATGGGCAGTATGACAGCCGGAAAATTATTCACACTTTCTGAAGAATTATTTGCTTGTCTTGAAGCTGACAATACCCCTTTTATAGGCGTAATTTCATATGGCAACGGCTATTATGGAATTGCTTTAAATGAAATGTTAGAACGGGCGGAAAAATGCGGCTTCAAAGTTGCAGCAATGGGAGCATTTATAGCGCGCCACTCAATGAAGGACTCAATCGCAGAAGGACGGCCCGACTCACACGATAAAGAAATAATGCGCGAATTCGGCCGAAAATCTTACGAGAAAATTTTATCAGGCGATTTAATTTTGCATGAGCTGCCAAAAACTAACTGGACATCATGGGAATTAGGCAAACAAGTAATTGCATATAGAGAGACTCACAGGGATGAGCCCTACGCACTCCCTAAAGAATGCAAAGCTAAAAAAATTTCTGACTCGTGTATTAAGTGCGGGACTTGTGTGAGAAATTGCCCGGTTGACGCTATAAATATAGAGTCAAAAACTTTTGATCTTGATAAATGCATAGGCTGCTGGGGCTGTATAAATCGCTGTCCTAAGCACGCAATAATCTCAACAAGTGAACAAGTTACTGATATAATGAAATCATTCGGCCAAGCAGCGACAAAGAGACTCGAGCCGGAAATATTTTATTAATTATGGAGGTATATATTTATGTCAGACAAGAAAAAAATTTTAGAGGGCTTGCAGGTAATCGTAACGGATTTAGCACAGCAGGCAGACGGCCACGAACTACAGGCGAGAATTTTCGCGGCTCAGGGATTCAGCAAACTAGCTGACAAGTACGCAGAACACGCAAAAGAAGAACGCGATTATGTTATCAAGTGCGCTGACAGGATTCTTGATTTAGGCGGAGAGTTAAAACTTGAGGCCAAGAAAGAAGCTCCAATTTGCAAAGATCCTATTGATTTTGTGAAGTATGATTTACAGGTTTCAAAAGATGGTCTTGCGTGGCTTGCTGGTTTAGTCGAGGAATCAAGAGGCGATTACACGACATATGACATCTTGAAAGAATATTATCAAGACGAAGAAGAAGACATGTACTGGGGCGAGCAGCAGCTTGAATTAATCGAGAAAGTCGGCAAAGCTTACTGGTATCAATCACAGCTGTAAATTAATTAATCAATCGCAAAAAAAGTACCGGGAAGCCGTAAAAAGCCTCCCGGTAATTTATTATTTATCCAGTAAATATTAATTTTTTACTTATTCCGTGAAAACTGTCTGTTCTGTTATGTCCGTCTGAAGAGCCTTTAATGCGCGCTCAACTAATTTACGGCGGATAACTTTTTCTTCTTCAGGAGTCTTTGTAGGATCTCCGAGCGGGTGAGGAATTGCTACCGTTGGGACGATTCTATTTGCTCCTACAGTCTGCGAAATAGGCACGATTGTGCACATATGGACGACGGGTAATTTGCGCTCGATTTCCTTGACCATCGTTGCACCGCAACGAGTACAAGTTCCTCAGGTCGATGTAAGAATTACGGCTGTAACTCCATCACGTACAAGGCGGTTAACTATTTCCGCGCCGAATTTCTTAGCATTAGCAACGCTCGTACCATTTCCGACAGTAGCATAGAATTTATTATGTAACTTGCCGATAACTCCCTCGCGCTCTAAATCTCTCATAACGTCAACGGGCAAAACTCTATCAGCGTCCTGATCTGCATAAGTAGCATCATAGCCTCCGTGTGCTGTGCAGTGAGTCTCGCTTGTGAGATCATTAACGCCCGTTAAATCATATTCGCCGAACTTGCTGGCACTAGACGCTTCAATATGATCGGGATTACCTTTTGGACAAATTCCGCCGGAAGTAACAAGTGCTATAGTTGCATGTGCTAAATCTTTGACGGCTGGCTGAGGGTCGACTCTGTCAAACACGGGCATCTTGTATTCAGTCTCGAAAGGTTCACCCTTCAATTTCGCAACAAACATGTCTACACAGCGTTCTGCAGCTAATTTCTCATAGAACATATTTTTGCGGATTCCCCGCTCGATATAGCCTTCTGATTCGGGCTTGCCGATTGACTCACCTTTTAAGAGTTTAAGCGCAAGTTTTGCCATTGCCGGAGCAGCTTTTCTCATTCCGATTGCATTGTCAGGAGTCTCGACGATATAAGCAAATTTCTTATACATTTCGACGCCGGGATTTTCAGGATACATGCCGCTGATTACGGGGATATTAAATTCTTTCGCAACTGCCGCACACATAGCCCCGCAGGCTGTTCCATAACGTCCAGCGTTAAATGCAGGCCCCGCGATAAATGCATCAGGCTGATATTTACGGATCATGTCAAGAATCGTCTTTGTTGCCTCGTCCATATTTGACGCAAAATAAGAATCTCCGCAAATTACTGTCGCAACGATTTCGGCCTCACCTTTGAATGCAGCTTTTAACGCCATACCGGGCCCTACGATTCCGTCTCTTATTTCGGGTTTGTAGTCTGCTTTCTCTTCTCCGCCTATATTCGCATAAAATTGATTTATATAGTGTACTATTTTGAATGCCATTTCTCTCACCTCCTAAAAATTTTAAAGCGTGTAAGCTCCGAGCTTCGTATAACCTAATTCACTTGTTGCGCCTGTTATTGCCTGAAGTTCTACGGTGATTGTGCCGTCTTCAGCAAGTGAGCCGTTCCAGCCGCCCGCAATTACGTTAGCTTCTTCTGCATAGCCTATAACTTTTTTCATGGGAGGCAGGACAATAACTTCATTTGCATTCCCGGCAGTAACGCAGGCATTACCTTCAGGACATGAGTCAGCAAGTGATTGGCTAGCTCCGTCTTGGCCGGCGTACTCGTCAGTTAATAAAGCTGTCTTAATGCCGAGTCTTTCAGCTTTCCAGCAATTCATTATTAAATCCGCGTCAGGATTCCCGAATCCCTCTTCAGTAATAACGAGTCCGTCAAGTCCGAGCATACTTGCTAATTTCGTGGCATATGTCGAGCTTCTGCGCTTATCAGCAAGAGTAACATTTTCATTCGTAACGATTACAGCAGCAAAATTAAAATCTTTCCCATGACGCTTTAACATGTCTGCTATAACCGGATTATTTTGATGTGAGTAAGTGCTATTCTTGTCGCAGGCACTAACGCAATTTCCTGAGACTATAGCACCGTCCATTACTTCGAGAGGCGATATAATAGTCGGCAAAATTTTCTTGACATCAACGCCGTATAAATAAGTATCATGCAGTAATCCTTGAGTCTGCAGCATGTATAAATAGCCGACTTTTGGCAGTTCGGGATAAGCATTCATTGCTTCACGAATATTAGCGAACTCGTATGACTCTATTTTGTCGGCTTTGACATCTTTGCATGATTCAGCGAGATATTTTGCAGCTTTGAGTCCGGCTGTCCTGCATGCTTTCTCGTAGTCGTGTTTGTCCATATTAGGATCAGCAGGTTCAAGAACTAATGCGACATTACAAGTCTGTGAATAAGGCGTATACTCTGCGCCCGGCCCTGACATGTCAATAATTCCCTCTTGGAATCTCACGAGCTTCCCAGCCGTCAGCACTGCACAGCCGGATAAAACAAGCGTCTTGCCTTCTCCAACTGTTTCGACATCACTAATCATTCCAGGGAATACTTGTCCCTTGCCCTCTAGCTTAAATCGCGGTTCGATTACGTCTTTTACGGGCATAACTCGAACACTTTCACCGGGCATAGCTAAATCTACGTCGAGATTTTTTCCGAGTAGTTCATCTTCTGAAATCAGCGCGAGTAATTCGGACTTGTTGACAGTTAAGACTCCATCAGCAAATCCCGTTTTGTCTCCAAATTTGAGACTCTTTACGTTGAGTCTGTGTAATTCGAGTTTCAACTATAAACCCTCCTTCTAAGTATTAAATAATTTGCTAAATTAATAGCATGGGAGCAGGCTTTAAACTTGACTCACGGGGAATCAATTTATACTGCTCTAAACTTTCTCTCATAAGCTCATAGTCGATAAATGCATAATCAACGCGCTTTAATTCGTCGAGTTCGTGAATATTAATTAACTTGCATGACTCATAAACGTGAACGGCGTTCTCAATGAGCGAGAGAGACTCCAAATCTACAAGCCCATTTTTAAAATTTAGTATTACGGATCTAAATGGTTGATGATTAGGCCTGAGATTTCCGCACAGAGGATGAGTCAATAAAATGCTCCCTAAATGTATAAGGCTTCTCACATGAATTAATACATCAAGCGCAGACCCGTCAATATATTCATGCGAAAAAACTTTATCACACAGGGATTTATTATTGCTGATAAGTGTGAAGTGCTGCATTAAATTTGATTCCTCCTCTGACTTACTTAATTTAGCATCTGTTGCAAATTTTAGCTTCAGAGTACAGGCTAGATATAATTCTTTTGCCTGAGAGTTTCGTGCGTGCTTGCCCCTTCGGCGGTCTCGTTAGTGTATTGCGAAAAGTGAGACTCTCTCTCATACCTAGCGAAATGATTTTATGAATACATGACATTATACTTGACAGAAAAATTACGTCAATGCAAGAATTACTAATTTTTTTACGCGATATTCTTATCATGCTTATCATGTCCATAAAATTTTTTATTATTGCTTAATTATTAATTCTTAATGCTTAATTCAGGAAATTTTCAGGTTTATATGCGATGCCCTCGTTATATTCCTTCAATAATTTAGCTACTTTGTTACTCAAGAATAAAATCGCGATTAAATTCGGAATTACCATAATCCCATTAAAGAAGTCAGAAAGCTCCCAGACGAGATCAATTTTTAGCACGCTGCCAGTAAAAATAAATATCATCACGAGAATTCTATACGGTAATAATGCCTTAGCTCCAAATAAATAACGGATATTGCTGGCTCCGAAATAATACCAGCCTATAATCGTCGAGAAAGCAAAGAATAACAAGCACACAGCAATAAAAGGCGCACCGTATGAGCCTAAGAAATGTTCAGAGAAAGCAGCTTGAACGAGCCCGATTCCCTTTAATTTTGCTTGACCGTCAACGAAATTATTTTCAAGAATTCCCGATGACATGACAGTAAAAACTGTAATATTTAAGACAACAAACGTGTCAATAAATACTGCTATAATGCCTAAAACTCCCTGCTCAACCGGATGAGCTACATTTGCTACTGCGTGGGCGTGAGGAGTTGAACCCATACCGGCCTCATTTGAGAATAAACCGCGGGCGATTCCGTATCTTGCTGCTTGGGCGACTGCGACTCCGGCCATACCTCCCCAGACTGCACGAGGGGCAAAGGCACATGAGAAAATTTCACCGAATACAGCGGGCAAATGATGAGCATTCATAATTATTAAAACGAGTCCGACTGCGACATATAATATTGCCATAATAGGGACTAATTTTTCAGTTACAGAAGCGATTCTCTTGACTCCTCCGATAAATATTAAGCCTGCTAATATTGCGAGAACTGCACCGGCAATTTTTGTGTCAAGTCCGAAAGCGTCATTAAATGCGTTGCTGATTGAATTAGCCTGCACCATATTGCCCATAAAGCCGAGTGCTAATATTATCGAGACAGCAAAGAAAGCAGCTAAGAATTTCGAGAAAATATTATTACCGAGTCCCCGTGAAATATAATAGGCTGGTCCTCCTACAACGTGGCCCGATTTGTCGCGTGTCTTGTAAACTTGTGCGAGGCAGGCTTCAGCGAAATTTGTAGCCATTCCGAAAAACGCAGCGACCCACATCCAGAAAATTGCGCCCGGGCCTCCTGATACAAGAGCAGTCATTGCACCCGCTAAATTTCCAGTCCCGACCTGTGCAGCTATAGCCGTTGCAAGTGCCTGAAATGATGACATGCCATGAGAGCCGGCAGCCTCACCGAATAACGAGAAATTGCCAAATAATTTTTTGCAGGCCGTCCCGAATTTAGTAATCTGGACAAATCCGAGTCTCAACGTGAAAAATAAGCCCGTGCCGCATAATAACGGAATGAGAAAACTAATTCCCCATAAAAAACTATTGGCTTCAACTACGAGATTTAATAGCTCGTCCATTGATAAAACCTCCTATAAAATATAAAATTATTAAATTACTATAAATTTTTCGACAATAAAAAAACTCAAGAGCTTTTATTCACTCCTGAGTCTCTTCTTTCTTTATTGCTGATATATAAGCGAACTCTCTAAAATTTTTGCAATATCCCGACCGGGATTTATTAATTCGTCAAGTTCACGTTAAATGCTTGAAAGTTTTTATTGTCATGATACGAGATATTATATCACTCATTTATATCATGATAACCGGCGACCTGAATTTTTTTTGTGAGTGCAATATCTTCGACTTCTTGACGCATATCACAGGGGAATTCACACGCAAGCCCGCAGCTTGATGATAATTTTCTAGGAACTGGCGCAATTCTCGCTTGAATCCCTGAAGCCCTGCAAGTTCTCTCAAACATTAAAGCCGCACTTGTTGTCTTGAATGTCGCTAAACAAGCCACGATTTATAAATACCCGTTCGCTTTCAAGAGTTCGGCAGCCTTCTCCATATGCTTGGCCGGCATTTTTATAACCGGTCCTGTACAGCCCATAGCACTCTCTGCATAAATTCCGGCTTTCCATAAAACTTTTACGGCGTTATCGATCTCTAATACATCAATCCCGTGTAATTCGTCATCTGTAGGTTCTGCAGGAGGTGCTTTAACATCTTCTTCTGCCTGTGCTGCCTTAGGAGTGAGCGAGTCAATTTCTTCATCGAGTCCGGCCTTGCGGGCTGCTTTTAACTCGTCTGAAACTTTTTCGGGCAAATTTCCGGCTATAACACTCGCAGTGAAAGCAAGCGCATTTGCTATAACAGGAGCTCCTGACGCACGAGACACAATAGAGACTACATTTTTCCAGCCCTCACCGCATGAAGGACCATAGCCCCAGCCTGAAGCCTCATAAGATCCGCCCGTTGTGAATGACGAGAACATTTTTACAAGCACATTGCCCGTTAAAGTGTCAGTTACGCAAATATCGACAGCTCCCGATAAAATATCATTTCCGCGCAAAACTGAGCCGCCGTCTGCCCTCGTTGAAGTCCCGAAAGTGATATTATAGCCGCGTTCCTTCATATGAGTTAAAGCCCTGAAAACCGGCTGTGCTGTATCAACGTTTAATATTCCCACTGTAGGATTATTTATTCCGAGTGATTTTGCGACTGCGATTCCGTAAATTGCATTGCGTAACATTGCCTCGCCTCTCACAGTTGAAGATGTCCCAGTTGTTGACGCTAGAATCATGGGACGGCCGCGCCCCGGTGTGAATACCCGCCCGATTGTTGTTACACCTAAAGGAAATGGGAAGTGCATAGCAACAGCTCCGGGGATAATGCCTTCTTTCACGCAGGATTCTAATTTTGCGGGAATCTCTGACTCTTCACATTCTATATACTCTAAATCTTCATAGCCTTTGACTTTAGGGCCGATCAAGACGGGAATCACGTTACTAGAATTTTGCAGTGCGAGTCTTGCTCCTTTTGCGATTTCTTCCGCGCCGTGTTCACTTCCTGAAGCCATGAGTCCGACTCTAATTGTCTTTCCGCCGGTCTTAGCAGTCTCTATAATGTCGCTCAGTGCCTCACCGACTAATTTTTTTATTGCGTCTGACATGGCATTAACTCAACTTTCCGGCAATCTCGCTTAATGCCTCAAGAATCATTGCTTTAATGTCATCTTTGCTGACACTTGCCGTGCTTTCAACGGGTGAAGGAGCTTCAATCAGGAATGACGCACCGTCGGCCAAGTTCGTTAATCTCGCTAAAAATAGACTCCCTTTCCCGATAATCATAGCGCGTTTAATTTTGCCTTCTTTGATTAATTCACAGGCCGGCCCGATAAATGGCACTCCTGCGGGAATATGTCCCTGAGTATGAGCATAACCGATTGTGCCGTGCTGCTTGATAAAATTCATCATGTCGGCCTTCTCGATAGCTTTCTTCATTACAGCAAGGGCAGCGATCATCTTTATATTTGCGAGAGGTACATTACCAGCTCCGGCGGGTTCTGTGATTTCGTGATTCTGTAATTCGGGTGCGTATCTGTCTACATCTGCAAAAGTTAATCCGGCTGCTGTCAAAGGCTCAAAAGTTAGTGCGCTTGTTACTGCCTGAGGTGCTCCGCCTGCTGCAACTGTGTGCTTACCTAATACATCGAGTCTCATTACGGGATTTGTGCCGTCATCAGGAACAATCAAGACCGCGAAACTTCCTACGCAATCTTCAAGAGCTAATAAATTTTTCTTTACGTGATCGCGTGAATTCATATAGAGTTTAGGAATCGAACCGCCTGCAACAACAGCTATATTTTTCCTAGCACCTGAAGCAACTTGAGCCGCCGCGTTAATCATGGCATTAACAGGCCCCGCGCAGAATCCCCTGACATCACAGCCCGACGCATTCACACAGCCTGCTACTTCAGCAATGGCCTTAGCAAAATTACCGCCTGCACGCTGTCCTACATCGCCCGCGCCTTCTTCTGAACACTCAATAACGAAATCTAAATCTTTAGGATCTAAGCCGCTATTTTTGAGCAAATGCAATAATGCAAGCACACCGGAAGCCTTACCCGCTAAATTTTCCATTAAGACATGAGCCGTCAAACAATGATCTGTAGGGTGTCCCATTCTGATACAGCCGACTACTTCATTATTATTATAGAGAGGGAGTGCGCCGCGTTCTGATACTTCTTTCTCAATGTCTGCAAGTTCCTGCATATTCTTAGGACGTATTACACGCTTTACGATTGATTCAGTTATAACTGGATCTTCAGCTAATTTTTTGCTGACTGCCTCGGCGAAACTTTTTTCAAGCCAAACGAGTTCGAACTCATCAGACGCAGAAATAAGCCCTAAAAACTCATCTTCGGGCATAATCTCGCCAAATTTTCCGTAGCGTTTTGATTTCTCATCAGGTAATAAATTTGCAGTCCACGGTGTAGGCATTGACTCGAATTCTTCATAAGAGATTCCGCCGATATAAGTCTGATTCGGTGCATAGTGTAGCGCGTGATCATAGCTCTGCAAAAATTTCGGGAGTGAGTCAAGATATTCCTGCTCTTTGCCGCTTTGAATGGCTTCCCAAGGGGTTCCGCCGTAATGACTGCCTGTTTCGGGTGCGTGATTCAGGCAATATGAGTAACTCTTAATTCCTACTTTCATGATTTATATACTCTCCATTTATATATTACAAAAAATGCCCGGAGATTTCGAGATTCCCCGGGCGGTTATAATTCGATGTTTATTCAATAACGCCTTTGCTGTATTGATCGCGCATTCCCTTAACTGCTTCTGTTAATGCGTCAGGATCGAGCACCATTTCCATCATGCTGATCTGTTCTTCCCAAGCTGCGGGGTCGCACTCAGCTCTAATTACAGGGTCAAATACGTGATATACGGGGAGTCCCAACGAGACTCCGGCGAGTGGGCCTGCATATGTCGGATCTCCTGCTGTAACTGTCTCGGCGTAAATTTCTGCTCCTTCTGCGTCAGAGCTGCCAAGAATTACTATGCAGTCAGTTCCGTATTTCTCTCCAGCGTCCTTAACTCTCTGCTGGTTCTGCAAGTCCATCGCACCTGCGGCCGTTCAGACAAAACACTCAGTGGCCGAGAAAATAATCTCTGCGCCGCTGTCCTTCAAACATGCTTCCATTGCAGGCCCCGGCACGCCGTCACGTTCACCGAGAAGCAATAATTTCTTCCCTGCAAGTTTTCCCATGTTTGACACCTTCCCTTCTTTAAAGATTAATAATAAATTTTGTGTTAGTGATTTAAGCTGATTAATTTTATTTATTCCACGTCATATTCTTACTTTATGCAAGTTACCTTATGCGCAAAGCTCGTCAACTTTTGCCGTTATTTCTTCAATTGTTGTGCCGTCGCCGCTGATTCTTGCAACCTCTTGGCCGTCCTTAAAGAATAAGAACGTGGGCTGAGCCATTACTGCCGGACGCACCATCATTGAGACTCGGCGATTCTTTGACGTATCAACCGAACAGAATTTGAATTTGCCTTCATATTTGGGATTATCTGCGAGTTCGTGATATTTAGGCATTAACGCCATGCAAGGCCCGCACTTCGGCCCCCAGAAATCAAGCACTGCAGGGAGTGGGCTATTCTTGAATTCTGCCTCAAAGTTTTCTTTTGTGATCTCGGTTATTGCCATTTTTGTTATTTCACCTCCTAAAATTTTCACAGATGATGTTATTTTCTTAAAGTAGCGTGATTTCGTCAATACGTAATTATTTCGTTTTGTGAATAATGATTTGCGTTATAAAAAAATTCCCCCCGCACTCATTAAAGCACAGGGAATATAAATATTTATGCTATGCGTATGATTATTAATGCCGCTAAAATGAGACTTGACACAACAAACGAGAATCCCGAATTACAGCCGCCGCCTGAACTGACATAATTAATTATTTCGCCGTTATTATGGCTGCCTGCTTCAAACGTTAATAAGTCATAAATCTCCCAGTTTTCGCCGTCCTCTGAAATCTCGACAATAAATGAATAATTTGCCGCAGGTGTTACATTTGGAATAGTGCTTATAATTACGTCAAATTTATCAGTCATGACAAGTGCCGAATCTTCAGGATTAATGACTATATTAAAATCTTGACTCGTTACAATTACCGGCAGCGTATAAATATCATTGCTTGAGGATTCAGAGCTGTTAATGAGTTCAGAGACTCCATTTATCCGCCAGTATAAAGCCTTATCACTTGAAAGCACGTAATTTTCCGTGATTAGAGTATCGCAATAATAAATTATATCGTCTGATTTAGGATTTGAGCCGCTGTTATATACTTCGAGTTCAGGATCAGAGTCAGGCTTCAGAATATCCTGCGATAAAATATCTTTAAGCCAGAACATAGTATATGTACAAAATGTATTCGCATTGCCGACTCTTCTCATCTCATCAGCAAAAGAATCATCAATAACGACGCTGATTTTATACGTTTCATTCGGGAAGATTGTAAATGAATGGCCGAAAACTGTAGAGGGGATTCGCTGCTCACTCTGCCAAATTTCAGGATCAACGTATGCCGCTTTGAGTTCAGTATTAGGCAATGTATAACTAGAATTATTAGTAATAACAACATCAAGATAAACGGGGCCGTCAGAATTTGCTATTTTTGAATCGTAAAAATCTGACCATTTTTTATAGCCGCTGTAAGTAATATCGGGTAATTCAAAATCGTTATTGCTTGCTTTGATTCTAGCTTGAGTATTATTTACGCTTGTAACATTTTCAACTGAAAACTCAAAGTAGCCCTCATTATTTCCGCCTGAGTCCTTAGTTATGTCCCGTTTTTCGTGAACTTCATTAATAATATTATCAGGGTCAATAACTGCGTAGAATTGATAGTGTTCGCCGGCCTTGTTTGCAAGAATATTTACAGGCGTAAAATTAAATCTCGCCCACGTCTTATTATTTTCTGAGTCAGACCAGCCAGCCATATTTACAGTTGTTGAGTCTATAAAAATTTTGCTTGAGAGTGCGGACTCTGTTCTGTCTTGAACCCAGTATAAATTAACTTTCACATTATTAGCAGGCTTAAAGCTCGCATTATATAAAGGCACGTCGATTCTATATTTTGCGTTTTGGAGGAGTCTATTTGTCGTGAACATATTAAAATCAGACGCATAAATTCTCACTCCGCGCATTTCCATAGCAATTTCACGCGCTGTATTTGCTCCAAATTCGGGAATAAGTGGAGATGCATTTTTCAAGACAAATTTATTAGGCAGCACTAAAGAAGGATCAGGCAAAGTTTTATATAAGCTGGCCGAATTGAACAAATCGGAGTATTCATTAAATTGATTCACAGCAAATCCGCAAGTTAAAGCCCCGTTATCTGCAATGAATGCTTGAGCCTGTATTCTGTAATTATTGAGAAGACGAGCACCGTCAGCATTTGCAAAATTAATCATAAATTTTTCTTGACTGCTTGTTTTCTTTGTGAAGGTCGGCCCTGTTGAACCCTTTGGAACTCGCGCTATATTCGTATTAAATAAACTGTCAACGAGTGAAGCAGCTTGCGATATATATCCGGTTGTTACTTTTGTTGATGATGTCTCTTCGTGTTCGCTTGAATTAATTTTTGTGAAGCCCATAGTCATTGGTATTCCGAATTGAACGCCTACGATTTCGCTTAAATCCGCCTGTCTTGAATTATAATTCTCGATATTAGCTATAGCAGCAGGATATGAGAATAAATTCCCGTTCTCGTGAGTCGGCTGATAGATAATATTATTCGAGAAATGATCCATATTTGTATCATCGTAAATGCTAAATGTTACGAAATCCTGTTTAGCTAAATATTTTAGATCCCTGCTCGCTGTTCCGAAATAAGTACCGGGCTTCAAAATAGGATAACGCCATGTATATTGATTCGCGTAGACATATGCAATTACGTCAAATCTATCTGAAAAAGTTGATTGAAATACTTCTTTCTCTTCGATTTCATTATCATAGCTCTGTTTGATATTCTCGATTTTGTCAGTGAGTTTATTTAGAAAATTTAAAACTGTGCCCGCTGTGCCGTCGACTGCCTTAACATAAGAATCAGTACCCGGAATTATTCCTGCAATACTCTTAATAGTTCCGTAAAGATTAGTAACAGTTTTCAGGCCGCCCACTACATTGCGAGTCACGTCGCTGTCTAGTGCAAATATAGTTTCTACTGAGCTGCTCATACTGAATTTAGTATTTTTTTTGTCGGATTCTGAGCTGCTTGTTGAGTATTCGACCTTGCTGCCCTTTGTGTAGGAGAAATTTACGGGTTCAGCTGTTACAGTTCTCCCGTCGGCTGCTATTGTGTCAACATGATAGGGGATTCCCTGAAGTACTGTAGTATAGCTTTTATCATTCTCAATTATTATGCGTTCCGGCCTTCCGAGTTCGACACCCTCATTTGCAAAATCTGCCGCAATCAGTGCCGAATTTCCGCCCGAGTCAAAAGTATATGCCTGCTCAAAATCAGAGCCGTTACTCTTGAAGATTATAATTTCTCCGTCATGATTACGAACAGCGAGATCATCACATTCTTTCATTGAGCCGATCCGGCCAAAGAATGACCCCGCCGCAATTGTTAATTCATGATCTACTAACGCGTGAATATAAGAATCTTGTGTAATCGGTGAAAGCATATAATTCTGAATGTTATAGCTGTATTTACCTTTTTCATATTCACGAGCCATATCTGAGCCTGAAGTCGTGAAAGTCTTATCTACTATGAAATTACCGCGTAAAATATAGCTGAAATTGCCGGTACTTGTCTTCAATAGCATAACACAGGGACGTGCTTTATATATTAAACTCGCTTGCCATCTAAATAAAGTCTCCCATTTTTTATTGGCATAATTGATATACACTTCTGTTGTTATACCTCTATCAGTTTGTTCCCATTCGTAGCCCATAAAAGCTATCTCGTCTGTTCCGTCTCCGTCAATATCAAGTGCTGCTGCTTTCAAGCCTCCCCATAATCCGGACGTACTTTGTTCATAGCCAATAGAATTATTAGCAGCTATCGGATGTCTATATGAGAAAGCAAATCTATGCTCAAATACGACGGTGTCAAAATCTCCCTTATTATTATTCCATTTATATTTTATGGCTTTGAGAGTGGGAATAATAGCTTGAGGTGCAGGATCTACCTGAAAGAGTGCTATAAATTCAGTCTCGCCGTCTCCGTCAAAATCTCCCGTTACAATATCACCGCCGATCATTGTGCTGGAACCGTTAAAGCAGCCATTAAATGCAGCATTATTACTATATGAGTTAATTCTGCCTAAGTCCTTCATTGTCCTTATAAGAAAATTATTATTCTCATATGTTATCTGATAGACAAATAAATTAATCCCCCATCTATCAGCGGTCATTACTGCAATTTCGTTATTGTAGCCGTCATGATTGAAATCTCCCGCAGCGGTTTTTATCGTAATATACGGTGAAGCAGTTGTGTTATCGAGATTATTAATTTTGCTCCAATCGCCGTCAGAAACATTTTTGATTCCACGCAGAGCCGCAGCATTAAAGCCGTCTTTTGTCTGAGTCAAATCGAGTTTCTTATACTGAACATCGCCGGACTCGCTGGCAAATAACGCCCAGAAATCAAATTTTGCACTAACTTTTTTGTCGCTGAATTTCACGGGCTTATCTATATTATCATTAGTAACTTCCATTGTTGAAGTCATAACAAGTTCACCGTCAAAGCCTTCAACAAATATTCCCGTCCTGATGTCCTTAATGTAGCCTGAATTAGTGCCGCCTGATTGTTTAGGATAACGCCATGCGCCAAATCGGGACTGCGAAATTTTACCGTTCAAATCATTGTTTACTGCTGTGAAATATAAATCATAGAACCAGTTAGAACTTGACTCCGTGATATTTCTTGATGAGGCGATTATAATTTTCTTATTGTTAAAAGTTGTTCGTGCTAATGCTGTGAGGAGTCCGCCTTCAAAATTTGTAAGGTTCGTAGAATAGTCCTTTATTTGTCCCAGCGATAAATCAGTGCCTCCCCCGCTGCCTATGTTGTAAAGTAAATCAATTTGTCCGTTATAAAGCAAGCGCATTAATGAAGACTTCTCAATTTCGAGATGTGTATCTCCCGCCGATACATTATCGAGTCCCCGTGCGTGGCTTAAAATATCAGTAATCGTGCTTACTGCTTTGCCCTTAATGCTGACTGCTTGAGCCTGACAACCGACAAGAAGAACAGCAATTAATGATACAGCTAAAATTTTTAACTTCATTATGTTACCCCCTTTTATAAAAAATTTTGGGATTGCAAAATAATTACTATGATATTATATCGAATTAACATAAATATAATAGTTTTCGTTATAGCTTTATGAACTTGACTGCAATAAAATTTTATTCAAGCTGAAAGATTAATTATTCCATAAAAATTTTTACAAAGCATCTTACTTTATTTTTAGTGAATGAGTAGGGATTCTATTTATTTTACGTGAGTTTATTTGCATGTTAAGTGAAATATAGAAGATAAAAATTTGTGTCGTGTCAGTTCGTGAAAATTTTGCAGTAATCGCGGACAGTATTCATGAAAATTTGCATAATAAACACGGAAAATTTATATCTCGTGAAAGTGCTTCAGTAATAGCGGGCGTATTCGTGAAAAATTTGCGTGTAAACACGATGACAGCTCATAAAAATTTATGTGTCATGAAAACATTGCAGTAATCGCTATATAAATAAATCAGAATCACAAAAAATTTTCGCGTAATTTTTGCGTGAACTAGTTAAAAATTTAATAGGATGTGAAATTCAATAATGAAACTTGAAATCGGAGCATTCCACGTCAAGGATATTAAATTCGGCGACAGAACTTTTTACGAGGCCGGAGTCTTGACGTTAAATAAAGAAGAGCTGCTCAAGGTAGTAAAAGAGGACGAACACATAACGACTGCAGACCTCAAAATCGTATACCCCGGCGACAATGTTATATTATGTCCCGTAAAAGAAGCTGTCGAAATGCGCTGCAAAGTTTCAGGCGGACACGGAATATTCCCCGGCGTTTTGTCAGAAATGGAAGTAGCAGGCTCAGGCAGGACACATTGTTTGCAAGATTGCTCGTTAATAGTAGTCGGCGAACATGCGGGCGGATTCCAAGATGGAGTTATCGCAATGGGCGGAAAATATCAGCATCATACAATTTTCGGGGACATGCCGAATTTAGTTCTAGTTGCTGACACTGACGAAGATTTTGAGAGACACGAACAGCAGAAGAAGAATCACGCTCTACGCTGGGCAGGAATGAGACTCGCTGAATATATAGGCCAGTGCGTTAAAGATTTAGAGCCTGAAAATATAGAAGTCTATGACCTCCCCGCAATTCCCGACAGAAGCGATGACGTGAAAAAACTTCCGGGCGTTCTTTATGTCTTGCAGCCTCAAACTCAAATGGAAGCAATGGGCTACAATACGTTAATATACGGCTGGGACGGCAATCACATTTTACCGACCTTTATGCACCCGAATGAATTATTAGACGGCTGTATGGTATCAGGTTCATTCATGCCGACATCGTCAAAAATTTCTACGTATGAATTTGCAGTCAATCCCATGATTAAGAGGCTTTATGCCCAGCACGGAAAGACAATTAATTTCTTGGGCGTTCTCATGTCGACTCTTAATGTCAAGATGGACGAAAAAGTCCGCTGCGTCAAAATGGCCGGTCAGATCGCTACAAGTTTAGGAGCAAAGGCCGCAGTCGTTGTTGAAGAGGGCTACGGAAATCCTGACGTTGATTATACGGCTATGTTAGTCGAGCTTGAGAGACTCGGAATCAAGACAGTAGGACTCTCTGACGAATGCACAGGACGCGACGGAGCAAGCCAGCCCCTAGTTTCAATGAATCCTGCAACAAATGCACTTGTAACAACCGGCAACGTTTCACAAATGTACGAATTCCCCGCAGGTATGGAAGTAATCGGCGAACTTGAAGCACTCGCACGCGACGGAAATTCAGGCGGATGGGAAGGCTGCATTAAACCGGACGGCTCATTTGTAATGGAAAATAACGGCATGTTCTGCGCAAATCACATCAGCGGTTACTCTGTCAGGACATGTGCAGACTTCTAATATAAAGGGGGGAAATAATAATCATGAAAGCTATTCATTATATTAACCAATTTTTTGGACAAATCGGCGGCGAAGAGAAGGCAGACCAGACTCCTATTTTCCATGATGGATTAATAGGCTGCTCAATGATGTTAAATGCGATGGTCAAGCCCGAAATCGAAGTAACAAACACAATCGTTTGCGGCGATAACTATATAACGAATCACACGGAAGAGGCACTCAAGGAAATTTTTGCGTTTCTCGACACAAAGGAATTCGGGATATTTTTTGCTGGGCCTGCGTTCATGGCTGGACGTTATGGAGTCGGCTGCGGTATAGTCTGCAAAGCAGTTAAAGAACGTTATAATGTCCCTGTCATTACTTCAATGAACGAAGAAAATCCCGGCGTTGAAGAGTACAAATCAGTCGCTTATATTTTCAAGGGCGGACGTAAAGCAACATTCATGAAAGCAGATATTACACCGATGGCCAATTTCGCAAAGAAAATCGCAAAAGGTGAAGAGTTACTCCCAGCCGCTCAAGAAGGTTATTTCCCTCGCGGAGTCCGTTCAGAGATTCCCGAGCCTAATGGAATAATGGCAGCTGATAGAGTTATAGATATGCTCTTGAAGAAATTAAACGGTGAGGAATTCCAGACGGAGTTAATAATTCCCGCAATGGAGAAAATTCCGCCCGCAGAACCCGTTAAAGACCTCAGCAAGGCAACTATCGCCCTTGTATCATCAAGCGGAGTCGTTCCAGTCGATAACCCCGACAGAATTCAAAGCGCAAGTGCTCAAAAATGGGGCAAATATGACATCTCCAAACTTGATAATTTGCCTGAAGGAGTATTCAAGACAATTCACGCAGGATTTGATCCGGCTGCTATGTGCGCTGTACCTGATAGAGGCGTGCCGGTTGATGCAATGCGTTATTTTGAGAAACAGGGCAAAATCGGCAAACTCTATGATTATTTCTATGTAACAGTAGGAACAGGAACTACACAGGCATTTGCGGCCAAGTTCGGCAAAGAAATCGCTCAAGAATTACACGCGGCAAATGTCGACGCAGTAATATTGACTTCAACCTGAGGCACCTGTACTCGTTGCGGTGCAACGATGGCTAAAGAAATCGAGCGCAGTGGGATTCCTGTTACAGTAATGTGCAACTTAATCGACGTTGCAAAAACTGTTGGAGCTAACAGAATGGTACAAACAGTTTCAGTTCCTTATCCTTTGGGAGATCCTGAACTCAGCAAGGAAGCAGAGTGGCAGTTACGCACAAGCCGTGTAGGAGCAGCACTTGATGCACTTGCTACAAAAGTAGAAGAGCCGACAGTATTTCCGTCAAAGTTTTAAGCTATAAATCATGCCGGGGGCGTTCAAAGTCTCCGGCGTTATTTTGCATACATATAAATAAGAAGGGACTGACAAAAATTTATGCCTGATAATAATAAAAAAAGTAACACCGTCTATATAATTTCTATATTAATCACATTCGCAATAGTAGCATGGGGGTTATTTCTCCCCGACAATTTCGGAAATTTTGCTAATTCACTTTTCGGAGGCTTAACAAAATATTTCGGCTGGGGCTATTTACTCACAATGAACAGTTTTGTATTATTCTGTATATGCATGGCCTTCAGCAGATTTAGGCACGTGAGACTCGGTAACCCTGAAGACAGACCCGAACACAGTAATATATCATGGTTTGCTATGTTATTTTCTGCGGGAATGGGAGTCGGACTCGTTTTTTATGGAGCTGGCGAACCGTTAATACACTTTGGCAATACTCCATTTGGAGCAGAGCCGGGCAGCATTCAAGCAGCTAGAGACGCTATGCAGATTTCATTCTTTCACTGGGGATTACATCCTTGGGCAGGTTATGCAGTCATAGCCATGCCGATGGCCTATTATCAGTTCCGCAGAAATTCCCCCGGATTAATCAGCTCGTTATTTATCCCCCTAGTCGGTCAAAAAGCAGTTGACGGCATATTTGGGAAGGTTGTAGACATTCTCGCAGTTTTCGCGACTTTGGCCGGAATTACTACATCATTAGGACTCGGAACTCTGCAATTAAACAGCGGCCTTAATGAAATTATGCACATTGACAAGACTACAATGATACAAGTCGCGATAATTATATTTCTTGCTGTATTATATACAGGCTCGGCAGTACTCGGCATTGACAAGGGAATTAAATTTGTTGCGAACTTGAATTTATTTATATGCCTTCTCTTGATGGTATTATTATTTTTCGTCGGGCCTTCACTTCCTATTATAGAGTCATTAATGACAGGGATCGGCGATTTCACGAGCGGGCTCGTTAAAGAAAGTTTCATGATGGCACCATACGGCGGAAAATATGCGGATCACTTGAAAAACTGGACTCTTTATTACTGGGCTTGGTGGATTGCGTGGGCTCCATTTGTAGGCTCATTTGTTGCGAGAATCTCACGCGGCCGCACGATTGCTGAATTTGTCGCAGGAGTCTTAATCGTCCCGGCACTCGGTAGCTTCACATGGTTTGCAATTTTCGGAACGTCGGCATTACATTTACAGCTCGTTAAGGGTATAGACATAGCGGCACAAGTTACTAAGGATATTTCAGTGGGAGTCTTTGCGCTCTATAAATATTACCCATTAGGATTCTTAATGTCCGTCATGATGTTAGTATTAATCACGACATTTTTTGTAACGAGTGCGAACTCAGCGACATTTGTATTGTCAATGTACTCTAATCACGGCGATCTGAATCCCTCAAAGTCAAAAATGGGAGTCTGGGGAGTCTTAATGGCTGCTCTTGCAATAGTCTTATTGATGACTGGAGGTTTGCAGAATTTGCAGACGGTTTCACTCACAGCAGCACCTCCTTTTGCGATTATCATGGTATGTGCTTGTATTTCTCTCTGGAAATCTCTAAGTAAGGACGAACACGAGGGCAAATTATAGGCAGTAATAATCTCTCTTCTTTCTCCCCCCTCGGGGTTGGGAGGGGGGCAGGGGGGG
>JAFSWW010000025.1 GCA_017444345.1 Synergistaceae bacterium
ACCCACCCAAAAGACGGCGGCGGCGGATTCAGGTATAATATTTACATCAATTAATAAAGCAACAAAGGGGAGTAAATTTTTTATGAAGCAGCTTTACGCAACATGGCGAATGTCATATATCGAGGCACCTAAGCACGAGGGCTGTATATTCTGCGATTTTCCGGCTGAGGATAAAGACGACGAGCATTTTATCGTACATCGCGGGCGAACTTGTTTTGTTATCATGAATCTTTACCCGTATAACCCCGGCCACTTAATGATAATCCCATTCAGGCACACGAATCTTTACGAGTCATTGACTGATGAAGAAATCTTTGAGATGCATAATCTAACAAAGAAGGCCGTGCAAGTCCTCAAAAAAGTAATGAATCCCGACGGCTTTAATATCGGAATGAATCTCGGCAAAGTCGCAGGTGCAGGAGTTGACGGTCATTTACACAGGCATATCGTCCCGCGCTGGAACGGTGATAATAATTTCATGCCCGTTATATCAGATACTCGCGTATTATCTGATTCGATCGCTAATTCATGGCGCAAAATAAAAGATGTCTGGCATAATAAGAAGCTATAACGAACCGGCCGGCCCTGTTACTTATGAAGAAAAAATTAAACGCTCTGTCTTTATAGCAGATCTTGCACCCGTTCACAATGAAGACGAGTCTAAAATTTTTTTATCGCAAATAATCTCGAAATATAGAGACGCGACTCATAACTGCAGGGCTTATATTTTCTCAAACGGGAGCGAATACTCATCAGATGACGGCGAACCTTCAGGAACAGCGGGCAAACCTATTTTAAACGCTATAAAACATTCGGGACTCGTGAATGTCATGATAATAGTTACTCGCTATTTCGGGGGAGTCAAGCTCGGCACGAGGGGATTAATTGACGCTTATGGAATGACGGCAGCAAAAGCTCTTGAGATTGCCGAGATAAAAGAATGCATAATCACTCAAAAAATTTTTATCGTGCTTGAATATTCGCAAATGGGATTAATTACACGTTTGCTTGAGAATAATAACGCCTTGAATTTACACTGGGAATATAATGCGTCAGTGAGTGTGAATGCTGATATACCCGTAAATTTTTGCGAGAGTTTAACGCGTGAACTTGACGAATTACTTGCTAGGAAAATTATAATTTCATTTGACAAGAATTTATCAGCGTTATAATATATTCAGCGTTTGAAAATTTTAGCAGCATAATAATATGGTGGGTTGGCCGAGAGGCTGAAGGCGCTCGCCTGCTAAGTGAGTATAGGGTCTAATAACTCTATCGTGAGTTCGAATCTCACACCCACCGCCATAATTTTCCTGCGGTAGTAGCTCAGCTGGATAGAGCGAAGGCCTACGGAGCCTTAGGTCGTGGGTTCGAATCCTGCCTACCGCGCTATAACTTGAGAGAAAACAGGCGGTGTAATAAGCCGCTTTTTTTGTATATTATTATTTGGCTCAAAGTCTGAATATTTTCTTAATGGCCGAAGAGAAATTTTCAGAATAAAGCATAAATTTATAGGCAAGGAGATTATATTTTCATCATGACAAAGAAAATTTTAACCTGCACGCTTTTAATTCTTGCAATGGCTTCAAGTGCATTCGGAGCAGCTTTCAAACTCGGCGGAACTGCACCACTTACCGGCGGAGCAGCTATTTACGGAATGGCCGCAATGAGAGGCGCACAAATCGCAGTAGACGAAATCAACGCAATGAACGGCGATATTAAATTCGAGCTTAATTATCAGGACGATACACATGACGCAGAGAAGGCCGTTAATGCCTATAACGCGTTGAAAGACTGGGGTATGCAGATTTCTTTAGGTTCTGTAACGTCAAAGCCCTGTGAGGCAACAGCAGCAGAAAATTTTGCAGATAGAATATTTGCTCTTACTCCGTCGGCATCGTCTGCGGCAGTTACTGACGGGAAGGATAACGTCTTCCAAATGTGCTTTGTAGATCCTAATCAGGGAACAGCAAGCGCGCAATATATAGCAAATAAGAAATTAGCTAAGAAAGTCGCTGTTATCTGGAAAAATGACGATGTTTATTCAAAAGGTATCAGAGACACATTTATTGAGACAGCCCCGAAATTAGGCATTGAGATCGTCAGTGAAACAACTTTTGCGGACGGTAATGATAACGATTTCTCGGTGCAGTTGACAGACGCTCAGAAAAACGGTGCGGAACTCGTATTCTTGCCGATGTATTATCAGCCTGCCAGCTTAATTTTTGCTCAAGCCAAATCAATGGGCTATGCTCCTAAATGGTTTGGAGTTGACGGCATGGACGGAATTTTGACGATGGAAGGCTTTGACAAATCACTTGCTGAAGGTGTTATGTTATTGACCCCGTTTAATGCAGACGCAAATGACGAGCTTACTAAAAAGTTTGTTGCAGAATATCAGAAGAGACATAACGAGATTCCGAATCAGTTCGCGGCAGACGGTTATGACTGCGTTTATGCTTACTGTCAGGCATTGACTCAGGCAAAGGCAAAAGCAGACATGGAAGCTGAAGAACTCTGCAAATTAATGATTGAGCAGTTCACTACAATGAAATTTAACGGAGTAACAGGCTCAAACGTAACATGGTCGAAAAACGGCGAAGTCTCAAAGGATCCCAAGGGAATGATCATCAAGAACGGCGCATATGTCGGACTTGACTAATTTGATAATAATTTCACGAGAAAAAATTTTCATGAGCAGTCAGGAGAGAGTCGGCCTTACAAAATCTCCGGCTGCTTTTGTATATTAAGGAGCTATAAATTTATCGATGATATTTCTTAATTATTTTATCAGCGGCATAAGTCTGGGCAGCATTTACGCAATTATCGCGCTGGGCTATACAATGGTATACGGAATCGCAAAAATGTTGAATTTTGCTCACGGCGATGTAATTATGATAGGTGCTTATGTGTGCTTTTATGCGGTCTCGCGCTATGAACTTCACCCGTTTATAGGGATAATTTTAGCAATGATAGTGTGTACTTTTCTCGGAATAATAATAGAAAGATTTGCATATAAGCCATTGAGGCAGGCTCCATCTTTGGCAGTCTTGATTACAGCAATAGGAGTCAGCTATTTTTTGCAGAATACAGCGTTATTATTATGGTCGTCAAATCCTAAAGTCTTCCCGTCAATTATAGGCCGGGGCGCGTTTAAATTATTTGAAGGCGAGCTGTCAATTTCGCATGTTACAGCTTTGACGATTATAACGTGTTTAGTAATCATGATTATATTGACGGCATTTATAAATAAAACCCGGCTCGGGAAGGCAATGCGTGCATGTTCAGAAGATAAGGGCGCGGCTCAATTAATGGGAATAAACGTAAACGCTACAATTTCTATGACGTTCGCAATAGGGTCGGGGCTGGCTGCGATTGCCGGGGCGTTATTATGTTCAGCATATCCGACTTTGATGCCGACGACTGGAGCATTACCGGGAATCAAGGCATTTACTGCGGCAGTATTCGGCGGGATCGGGTCAATTCCGGGGGCATTTCTGGGCGGCTTAATGCTGGGAGTTATTGAAATTTTTGCGAAGGCTTATATTTCGAGTCAGTTATCTGATGCTGTAGTCTTTGCTGTATTAATTATAGTATTGCTTGTGAAGCCTGCGGGACTTCTCGGTAAATACACACAAGAGAAGGTGTAAAATATGACAATGCGCAGGTTAATAAATTTAAAGCGTGTAGAAGCAAGAAGAATTTATCTCACATATTTTATAGTAATTCTTGCATATATAATCTGTCAGACAATGAGCAGCACAAAATTTTTAAGCTCAACAATGCGGGGTATGCTCGTTCCGATTTGTGCTTATATGGTAATGGCTGTGTCATTAAATTTAGTTGTAGGAATTTCGGGGGAGCTTTCACTTGGCCACGCAGGTTTTATGTCGATCGGAGCATTTTCCGGGGTAGCGTCGGCAATATTAATGCAAAATTTGATTCCCTTTGCACCTGTGAGACTCGCACTTGCTATGATAATTGCGGCGATTTTTGCGGCTATTGCTGGATTCTTGATAGGGATTCCTGTTTTGAGACTCAAGGGCGATTATTTGGCGATAGTAACTCTTGCATTTGGAGAAATTATAAAAAGTTTGCTGAATAATTTTTACTTAGGAATGGACTCGGGCGGAATTCAAATCAGTATGTTGACTGATACGACGAGATTATTACCGGGCGGCAAATTAATTATACGCGGGCCGATGGGTATAAGCGGCATACAAAAAATTGCTACTTTTCCGGCGGGATTTATACTCGTTATGATTGCTTTAATGATAGTATTTAATCTCGTAAATTCAAGATCAGGGCGTGCATTCATGGCAATACGGGACGACAGAATAGCGGCAGAAAGTATCGGGCTCGACATAACAAAATATAAGATGATGGCATTCGTTACTTCTGCGGCACTGGCAGGAGCGGCGGGAGCTTTATTTGCTATGAATTATTCTACAATTGTAGCTAATAAATTTGATTTCAACACGTCGATATTGATTCTTGTTTTCGTAGTCTTAGGCGGTCAGGGGAATATGTTAGGCTCGATTATAGCGGCGGCGGCTTTGACGATTTTGCCGGAAAAATTGCGCGAGTTCTCGGACTATAGAATGCTCCTTTATGCGGTTATATTAATATTAACTATGCTCGGAACTAATAACTCAGAGATTAGAGCTTTCTTTGCAAAGTTGAACCCATTTAAGCGCAAAGAGGAGGAAGAATAAATCATGAAGACGAAAACAAAATATATTCCCGTTCCTTCACGAGCGATTTTGCCTGATAGAGATTTTGACAGGGAGCCGGTTTTAGAATGCGTTAATCTGGGAATCACACTCGGAGGCATTAAAGCAGTCGACAATTTTAATTTGACAGTAGGACGCACTGAAATTGTAGGACTAATCGGGCCAAATGGAGCAGGAAAGACTACAGTATTTAATTTATTGACTAAAGTATATCAGCCCACTAAAGGCACGATTTTATTAAATGGTCATGACACTCACGGGCTTAATACTATGCAGATAAACAAGGCCGGAATCGCTCGGACATTTCAGAATATAAGACTATTCAAAAATTTAAGCGTAGTAGATAATGTTAAAGCCGCAATGAATAACGAAATGAAATATAACATGTTGAGTGCTATATTGAGACTCCCGAATTACAAGCGTGAAGAAGTTGCAGCACACAGACGGGCTTTAAAACTGCTTTCTATTTTCGATATGCAGGAAATGGCTGACGTTCGGGCGGGTTCGTTGCCATATGGAGCGCAGAGAAGACTCGAAATTGTGAGGGCACTTGCTACAAATCCATCGTTATTATTGCTTGATGAGCCTGCCGCAGGTATGAATCCTTCAGAGACTGCCGATTTAATGGACAATATACGCAAAGTTCATGACATGTTCCAAATCGCTATAATTTTAATCGAGCATGATATGAGCCTAGTAATGAATATTTGCGACGGGATTTGTGTATTGAATTTCGGCCAAGTCATAGCAAAGGGAACTCCTGAAGATATACAAGCAAATCCGGCAGTAATTGAAGCATATCTCGGACGTAAAAAGGAGGAGGCTTAAATAATGGCTGATCCAGTCTTAAAAGTTGAAAATATTAATGTCTATTATGGCAGCATTCACGCAATAAAAGGAATCTCATTTGAAGTCTATGAGGGTGAAATTGTTACGTTAATCGGCGCGAACGGTGCAGGAAAATCTACGACTCTAAATACTATATCGGGATTATTGCATCCCAGCACGGGCAGTGTCTCATTTTTAGGGGACTCGCTCGCGAAAATTGCACCTCATAAAATCGTAGAAAGGGGACTCGCTCAAGTTCCTGAGGGCCGGCGTGTGTTCGCTCAAATGACGGTGCAGGAAAATTTAGAGATGGGCGCATATACTCAAGCAAATAATTATATTCACGAGGATTTAGAGAATGTATATAAATTATTCCCGCGTTTAAATGAGCGCAAGAATCAAATTGCCGGGACTCTTTCAGGCGGTGAACAGCAAATGTTAGCAATGGGACGCGCTTTAATGAGTCGGCCTAAATTATTAATGCTTGATGAGCCTTCAATGGGATTAGCTCCGATTTTAGTAGAACAAATTTTTGATATTATTGCAGATTTACACAAACACGGAGCGACTATTTTATTAGTTGAACAGAACGCGCAAATGGCCTTGAGTATCGCGAGCCGCGGCTACGTAATGGAAACGGGCAAAATCGTAACTACTGGGACGGGTAAGGAGTTATTATCATCGCCCGAAGTGAGAAAGGCATATTTAGGCGGGTAAAATTTTCGTGCGTGGGATGTTTATTATATAATTAATCATGATAAATATTTCCGCGCATATTATTTTATTTAACAGGAGGCAGAATTAACCGTGAAAACAAGTTTTTACACACCCGGCGAACTCGCAGAAATAGGATTTAAATCTTACGGCAAAAATATTTTAATCAGCAGAAAAGCAAGCATATACAGCCCTTCAAAAATTGAAATCGGCGATAATGTCAGAATAGATGATTTTTGCATACTCAGCGGGAAAATTAAACTCGGAAGTCATATTCATATAAGTGCATACACAGCTTTATATGCCGGCGACTTTGGAATCAATATCGGCGATTTCTCTGGATTATCTCCGCGCTGTACAATTTGGGCAATGAGTGATAATTTTTCGGGGAATGCATTATTAGGGCCGGTAATTCCTGAAAATTTTAGAAATGTATTCGGCGGAGAAGTCATACTTGAGAAATATGTGAGTCTCGCTACAGGAGTTACTATTATTGCGCGAAATACTGAGGGGGGGGGGGGCATAAGACTTAAAGAAGGCTGTGCAGTCGGTGCTATGTCTCTTGTTAATAAATCCCTCTCTGAATGGACGATATATCTCGGTATACCTTGCCGGGCATTTAAGGAACGCAGCAGGAAAATGGCATACTTAGGAGAAAAATTTATCTCTTCTCTTGAGTAATTCATGCTTAACGGGTGCTCGTTCTGTGTGAATAAGTACCCGCTGTTTATTTTATCAGGCACTGAAACGCGTCGACATCAAAGACGGGAATATTTATTTTTTGCGATACATCTAAGCGTTCAGGAAAATAATTATCTATGAAGATTGCTTTGCTGCCATGAATATAATTTGACTTTCTTGTGCCGGGCTTGATAGTTATAATCTCGTCGAACAAATCAGGCGATATTCTGTGAGAATTCATTGACTCGTAAATATCCCCTTCATGAGCAGTAAGAAGTATTAATTTTATTCCCTCGTTAATGCACTGATAAATATATTTCATTAAATCCGTGTTGACTTGGCCGTTGATAATCAAAGTATCATCATAATCAATATATGCGCACTCGTAATCATATGGGATTCTGAAGAGTGTTTCTATTCCCCTGTCTAAAGTTATATTTAAATCACTGCATAAAATTTTGACATCATAGCCCATGAAATCGAATAGAGACAATAACGGAAAATTTACGCCCAAATGCCGCCAAAATGTTTGTGTTCCTGAATTCCTGACAGAAAACTCCATCAGCTTCAAATTATGATTTATATCTTCCTTAAGCTGGAAAAACCATGAGCCGCGAAATATAAATCTCGTGTTTAAATCTTCAGCAATATTATAAATCTCGTCAGTGAGTTTAACCCGCTCAGAATGATATGATATTCCGTTCGTGATTCTTTCTCGTGTTCGCGGGCCGGTGAATAGCAAATTACGCCGTGAATCCGTGAAACAGTCAACAGTATATTCTCTTCCCGGCAGATATTCACACAGTAGAAAATTTTTATTATTTGCCGCAAAAAATTTTAGGTCATCTTCACATTTTATTAGTGCTGTACCTTTTCCGCCGGCTGCTATAAACGGTTTCAAGAATGCAGGATATTTTATATTATTATAATTATATATTTCAGGACAATACGAACAATTTTTTACGCTCTCATAAATCAGCTTCTTATTCTCGGCAATTAGGGCAGTCTCATAGGGCGAGCAGATTATACGCGCGTTAATAGATTTCTCGTTTTCCATTAAGAATCTTGCAATAGTATCATGTGTAGGAATTACAAAATCAATTTGCCATTTCTCAATCAGTGCATTAAATTCTCGAATAAAATTTTTGTCCGTGATATATAAATGCTCTGAGATATAAATTTGCCCGTGTGAATAAATATATTCTGAGTGATCGCTTCTCCCTGACGCCCCGAATACGTTAAAGTGTATATTATCCTTGAGTGCCTTGTAAGTATCCATCGATGAACCCGCCGGGAAGATCAGGACATTTTTTTTGTTTATGCTGCCCATAAGCTGTCACCTCGGTGGCAAAAAAATTTGATTCTCAAATATATATTCAAGAAATCAAGTAATTTTACCCCCCCCCCTGTAGGTATTTTATGCAGTATTCTTCTCTTAATATCGAGTACATAACTTTATTAACAAACTTCCCATTTTTAAATAATGCGCCTCTCATTATGCCCTCCTGAATAAATCCGGCCTTCTCGTATAAATGTCTTGCTCTCGTGTTATTCTCAAGGACTCCAAGCTCAACACGGTGTAAATTCATATTCATAAATGCGTGCTTCAAAATTTCATTTATTGCGAACGTCCCGCAGCCCTTGTTTTGATTCTCCTTACTGCCTATCATAATATGAAATTCCGCCGATTGATTTAACACGTCAACGGGAACGAGACTCACAAGTCCGATTATATTATCATCATCTTTGACTATTGCACATCTGACGGCATTACTCCGGCTCTTCATGTAATTTTCGAACCATTGAACATCGACATCATAATTTATATAACGAAATGGAGCACCTAAAAGATTTATTAATTCCGGGTCATTGCGCCACTTGTTTATTTCGGCGAGGTCTCTTCTTTCAAGCTCTCTCAGTCTGTACAATTTTTATAAGCTCCTTTGCAATATATTTCATATCGTCCTGATTATAACGCTGATCACATGGAATCGGCAAAATATTTGCGGCGTAATCTTCTGCTGTAGTATCTCCGCAGGTCAAAGCATACGGCCATAAAGTAGCAATATAAATTTTTTTCTCGGCAAGTTTTTTCTTGAGAGTCATTCCGCCCTCACAATAATACGGATAAGCAAAAGCCCCGGCCGGGTAAAATTTCGGCAAAATATTTTTATCACCCAGCAATGAATCAAGAATCTTATAATTTCTATCGCGTATATTCTTGACGTGATTATAATCAATCGCTCCCAGCAAATTACGTGTAAGCCGGGACATTTTCATTAGCTGCAAATTTATATATGACTCGTCGGATCTCTTGAAATCAGCGTAATAATCCGAAGCACTCCGGCCTTCAAAGCGGCCAAGTATATGAGTCATTCGGCCTGAAGATTTATCCGTATCAAGCTCGCAATCAAGAATAGCATTACTTGAGAGATACGCACCATCAGGAACTCCAAAAAATTTTCTGCATGAATAAATCGTGTCTATTCCCTCAATTGGAGCCTGAAAAAATGCCTGAACGTTATCGAGAATTATTTTATTTCCGTAAAGCGAGCTTAATTCTTGAACTCTTGAATTATTTATTATTCCGTAATAATTCACAATGTATAAATATTCGCCCTCATTAAGTTTTTTGCTGAAGTCAGGCATAAAATTTTTATTCACATGATACTGTTCATAAATAAGGCCTTCACGGTCAAGCATCTTTAAGACTGAGTCGCACAAATAAAACGGGATATAAATTTTCTTGATTCTCCGGGCCTTCATGACATATAACAGCGCATTACGTGCAGTGTTTAGAGCAATGAGTCCCGGGTAATATTCATTGTGTATTAAATCCTCAAGTCCGAAATAACCGCCGATTTCATGCATTAAATTTATCACTCCTAAAATGAAACTTTATGATATGATAGCATAAAATTTTATATAGAATCTCAACAGAAGGGATTGACAACTTTGATCGAAAATTTGTATAATGGCTCACGGCTCACGGCTCACGGCTCACG
>JAFSWW010000026.1 GCA_017444345.1 Synergistaceae bacterium
ATAATGCATTTTACGCGCTTGATTATGTCTATCATTAATTGTTCGTTTGCTTCAGGAGTCCCTAAAATGTGTCCGCCTCCGTGAATCCATAAGAAGGCGGGTAATTTTCCGGTTACATTTGCGGGCTTATAGACTCGAACGCGTAAATTATTGCTGATAATTTCGTCATAAATTTCGATTTCTGAATCTTTCGGCAGATTCTCAGGAGCAACAATAAAATTTTTCCTGACTTCATTAATATTTTCGTGCGTTATGGCCATATAATTTTGCTGCGTGAAAGCCTGTTTTAAGTCCGGATGAATCATTTTTTCGATATTCCACGCTTGAATCTCTTCGGCGCAAGATATTCCGTAAAATGCAAGAACGATCGAGATAATAAATCCTCCTGTATAAAAATTTTCCCGTGAATTATATAGTCAACGCACTTAACTTTCTATATCCTGCTGCAATGCAAATAATTTATCGCGCTTATATAATTCGTTCTGCCCACCCACCCGCCCGGATTGAAGGGGTAGCGCCGACGTGCAAAAGTTTTTACAGCTATTCAAGTGTATTTGCTATAACAAAGTCTCATGAAAAAATTTGTGCGTGAAAATTTGTGTGCTGATAAAAATTTTTTCTGCGTGAATAATTGCGATTGCGTGAATAATTAAATATTTTTGTAGTTGTAAATGTAGTTGTAAAAAATTTACAGCTCCTCGAAAAATTATATCCGAGAATTAGTAATTTATGATTATATAACAATAAACATTTTCGGGAAACTATGACAAGATATTTTTGTTGAGCTTACATATTAAATTTCTTGTATGTGTGCGACTCGTTTTTTCCCCGTCAGTAATTATAAATCCACATTTCCGAAAGACTTTATAGTAAACTATGACAAAGTCGAAATAAATAATTAGGTAAATGTAACGTGTAAAATTTATTGCTGATACATAACGCAGGGAGGTAATATAACGTGAAAGAAAAAATTTCTGCAATCCTTAAAACTTTACCCGAACGACCCGGAGTCTATTTAATGCGGGACTCTGAAGGCAAAATTATTTATGTCGGTAAAGCAAAGAAATTAAAGCGCAGAGTCTCATCTTACTTCAGGCACTCGCACGCTATAGCACGATTAAATAAATTAGTCTCGCTGATTGAAGATATTTCCATAATCCGCACAGAAACAGAAGCTGAAGCCCTTATCGTTGAAGCAAAATTAATACGCAAATATCAACCGTTCTTCAATATAGAGCTAAAAATGGGCGACAGATATCCCTATGTCAAGATAACTGATGAAGATTTCCCGCGACTAGAAATTACCAGACATAAGAGTAACGACGGAGCTTTATATCTCGGACCATTCGTAGACGCAGGCACAATACGAAATTTAATGCGCTTGACTGAACGTTATTTCCCGCTGAGAATCTGCAAATCACGAATCAATCCCGACAAAAATAAACGTCCCTGCGTTGAATATAATCTCGGCCGCTCAATGGGTGCGTGTGCGGGGTTATGCTCGCGTTCAGAATATCGGGAAAGAGTCAGCGACATAATTTTATTATTTGAGGGCAAGCAAGCAGAACTTGTCGAGAGATTACGCGCAAGAATGAACGAGTCCGCAAAAAATTTAGAGTTCGAGAAGGCCGCAAACTATCGCGATGCAATTCGTGCAATATGGAAATTATCTCGTCAAAAAATTTCGTCAGCCCTTCAGGAAGACTTAGACAATGAAACGTGGCAAGTGTTAAACCGCATTCAGGAATTATTGAGCCTAAAAATTTTACCATGGAGGATTGACGCTTTTGACATTTCTCACACATCTGGGCATGACACTTACGGCTGCTGTGTAGTGTTCGAACAGGGGAGACCGAGTCCGAATCTTTACAGACGATTCAAGATAAGATCACTTAATGAAGGCGAAATAAATGACTTTGCTTCAATCTATGAGACAGTAAAGAGACGTTACAGCCACGTAATAGATAATTCTGAACCTGCACCCCAATTAGCTTTAATCGACGGAGGCCCCGAACAGTTAAAATTTGCTTTGCGCGCGATAAATGAGCTTGGACTAAATTTGCCGTTGATAGCTCTTGCAAAACGCGAGGAATTAATTTTTTTGCCGGACAAACCCGAACCCTTGAGACTTGGCCGTGATGATGTTGCTTTGCAGTTATTCCAGCGGTTAAGAGATGAAGTTCACAGATATTCAATTACGACTCAAAGACGCGCGCGCGGAAAAGTTTTCAGGCATTCGAGACTCGACGATATACCGGGAATCGGACGCAAGAAAGCTAGTGAGTTGCTCGTTAAATTCGGGAGTGCTAAGAAAATTTCAGAGTTACAGCCGGAAGATCTCGAAAAAATTCCTGGTATAGGGCCGATTCTTGCGAGAAAGATTCTTGACTCGCTGAAAGAGTAAAATTTATAATCTTGCTAAACTTACGCGAAAGGACTGATTGACAGTGAACGAAGCATCAAAGTATAATGGCTCACGGCTCACGGCAAACTATTATGGAATAAAATCTACACTTTTTTACGCAATTGCAAGTATTATATAAAAATGGAATCTCTTGTCATGTGTGTAAAAATTTCCCGTTTATTTGGCCGTGTTTCACAAGAATATACAACAGCATTTATTAATGAAGTACGTTCAGACAGACGCAGAAGAAAAAAATGGTTCGCTCCTGATCCCTACAACGGCAGAAAAATTATGAACGTAGAAGAAGCTAATAAATTTATCGCAGCAGCAATCAGAGCAGGCAAACCCTTCATGGCCGGTCGTTACGGCAATGTTGAATTAAATGCGATGTGGCACGTCAGAGAAGATAACAAGGGCTTTATCGCTCCCGTCGGAAAAGCGTTTTATGCACTCCAGAATAACGCCGGATTTTTCCCGAATGACAAAAAATTGATGATAAAATTTGCTGAGATTATGAGATGGGCAACTTCTCAAGTTGATTTAATGGCGATATGGATTATGTTTATGGAACAGTACGAGTTAAGCAAATACGGAAATAACCCAAATTATTGCTGGCTGCCCGGTGTAGAGCCTTATCACTCTAAAGAGGGTAACTGGTGGAGCGCAGCACTTGAGGACAAAAAAGTTTTGGTAATTACCCCCTTCGCAAAATCTACAGAGCAGCAATACCAGAAAAGGGAGCTTTTATTTCCGGGAACAAATATTTTGCCGAAATTCAAAAAATTAATCGTTCACAAAGCAGTCCAGACTATAGCATTTAATCGTGATGACAGATTCAATAACTGGTTTGAAGCTCTTGACTACATGTATAACGAAGCAATGAAAGAAGATTTTGACGTTGCTATAATAGGCTGCGGCGCGTACGGTTTCCCATTAGCAGCAAAAATAAAGGCCGCCGGGAAAATTTCTATACATATGGGCGGAGCAGTTCAGATTTTATTCGGAATAAGAAATAAACGCTGGGACGGAAGCGCAATGACATCAAATCCCGCGTGGGTAAGGCCAAGCGCAGAAGAGACTCCCAAGAACGCAAAAAATGTAGAGAACGCCTGTTACTGGTAAATATTAAGGGAGTAATTTATAATCTTGTCAAATTTACGCGAAAGGACTAATTGACAATGAACGCAAATTCCCAGTATAATGGCTCACGGCTCACGGCTCACG
>JAFSWW010000027.1 GCA_017444345.1 Synergistaceae bacterium
AAAAAAAAAAAAAAATGCAATACGTAAAATTACAGAAATTTTTGCAATTTAATACAAGAAATTAATATAATCCCATGAAAAAAATTGTCCTGAAGCGATGTATTTAATTAATACAGCAAACTTTATGACTCAATGAGAGGAAAATGACTCGGCCCGCTAACATGTAATGTGATAAGCTCGAAAAAATTATATATTATTCAAGAGAAAGACTCAGCACATAATCAATAAAAATTTTAATCATGTAATAAAATATATCGTGAAATATTAATTTTATGAAGGAGCTAATTTTATTTATGCCTGAAGAATTATTTAACGCAGAAGATAACGAAGTAGTAAGACAGCGCAAGGAAAAATTACAGCGTCTCTTAACTGAAGAAGGCTACAATCCCTACGTCAATGAAACATGGGACAGGCGCGACACTCTTGAGTCAATCCGCGAAAAATTTGACTATCTACAGCCTGAAGAAGAAGCTAAAGACTCACCCATTAAGACAGCGGGGCGGGTTATGACTATCAGAAGGCAGGGCAAAGCGACTTTTGCGGACTTAGCAGACGAGAATTCACGTATACAATTATATTTTCAGCTTAATACAGTGGGCGAACAAGAATATAATTTCCTTAAAAAATGGGTAGACACTGGCGACTGGCTCGGAATTGAGGGACTCCCCTGCAGGACTCGGCGCGGTGAACTCACAATCATGGTAACGAGTTATAAATTACTCAGTAAAGCAATTCGCCCGCTTCCTGAAAAATGGCATGGACTCACTGACACTGAAATAAGATATAGACAGCGTTATATGGACTTAATAGCAAATCCTGAAGTCCGGGAAGTCTTCAGAAAACGCTCTAAAATTATTTCGTCATTCAGAGAGACTCTAGAATCACACGGCACTCTTGAAGTTGAGACTCCTATTTTGTCAGTCTTAGCAGGCGGGGCAAATGCTAGACCGTTTAAAACTTTTCATAACGCGCTCGGACTCGATATGTATATGCGTATTGCTGTAGAGTTATATTTAAAGCGTCTAGTTGTCGGCATGATGGGAAGAGTCTACGAGATAGGCCGGAATTTCCGCAATGAAGGAATTGACACAATGCACAACCCCGAATTTACCATGATGGAAGTCTACTGGCCCTACGCTAATTATGTCGACATGATGAACTTGGCCGAAGAGTTAATCAGGAACGCCGCGAAATCTATAGGGACTCTTAATATCGAATGGAACGGGACAAAAATAGATCTCTCAAAACCTTTTAATCGTATAACAATGCGCGAGGCCGTGAAAGAATTCGCCGGAGTCGATATTGACGCAATTAAATCAGACGAGGAAGCAAGAGAAATAGCACGCTCTAAAGGACTCGGCTCGGAAATGACGGGACATGAAAGCAAGTTCGCAGTGTTGAATCTTTTATTTGAGGCATTCGGGGAAGAAAAATTAATAGAACCTACTTTCTTATTAGGCCACCCGACGGAAATATCGCCATTATCTAAGCGCGACCCGGAAAATCCTGATTACACACACAGATTTGAATTATTCATGTTCGGTAAAGAAGTTGCTAATGCATTCAGCGAGCTTAATGACCCTATTGACCAGCGCGAGAGATTCGAGGATCAGGCACGAAAGAAGGCAGAAGGCGATGACGAGGCTCATGTTTTCGACGAAGATTTTATTAACGCAATCGAGGCAGGACTCCCTCCCACCGGCGGAATGGGTATCGGAATGGACAGAATAGTAATGTTCTTGACCGGTGCGCGCTCAATAAGGGACGTTATTTTATTCCCTGCTATGAAGCCTAAAGCCTAAATTATGAACATCTTTCAAACCCGCATGAATGAGCTGTATAATCTCGTAAAATATCATGCGGGATTATATTATGATAAGGACTCTCCGGAAATCAGCGACTTTGAATATGATTCGCTCGTACGTGAATTAAATGATTTGGAACGCGAACACCCCGAATTCAAGCGCGAAAATTTTTTGACTCATAACGTCGGAGGCTCAGTAAGTAATTTATTTTCTCCTGTAAATCATGATATTCCCATGTTGTCGCTTGATAATGTTTTTACGAGTGAAGAGCTGGAAAATTTTTTCATGAGAATTAAACGCGATAATAAATTTACTTGTGAAATGAAAATTGACGGGCTCGCAGTCTCATTAATTTATCAAGACGGGCAATTGATTCAGGGCGCGACTCGTGGCAACGGGCAAACGGGCGAAAATGTTACGGAAAATATTTTAGCGATTGACTCAATTCCTAAGAAATTAATAAATTATCCATCGGGGCAAATTGAAGTCAGGGGCGAAATTTTGATGACTCTTGACAGGTTTAACGCGCTCAATCAATTACGTACAGAACGAGGGGAGAAGACTTTTGCGAATCCAAGAAATGCCGCCGCCGGGACTCTTAGACAGAAGGATAAACGCATAATTTCAGAACGGGGACTCGATATATTTTTGTATTATGTCGTAAACGCTGAGTCATTCGGAATAACGAGTCAAATAAAATCGCTCGAATTCCTGCAAAATTTAGGCCTTCCTGTTCAGAGTGCTTATAAATACTGTGAGAATCTTGACGAGGTTAATAATTTCATAGCTCACTGGCAAAATGAACGCTATAACTTGAATTATATTACTGATGGAGTAGTAATAAAGCTCGATGATTTGACTCAATGGCAGGAAATCGGCTCAACTTCTCACGCTCCCCGCTGGGCAGTAGCATATAAATATCCCCCTGAAGAAGTATTAACGCGCATTAAAGATATAAAAATTTCAGTCGGCCGGACGGGAGTATTGACTCCTGTAGCAATTCTTGAGCCTGTAAAACTTGCCGGGACTGTAGTGCAGCGGGCAGGACTCCATAATTATGACGAGATTACGCGTAAGGATATTAGAGTCGGTGATTTGGCAAGAGTCAGAAAAGCAGCGGAAATTATCCCCGAAATTATAGAAGTCGACAAATCAGCGCGTAAAGGCAGCGAGAAAATTTTTACAATGCCGGAAAATTGCCCGGTTTGTGAGTCTGAAGTCGTGAGATTGCCCGGTGAAATTGCTTACAGGTGCACAAATCGCGCGTCTTGTCCTGCTCAATTGATAGAAGGCTTGAAATATTTTGCGTCCCGTTCAGGTATGAATATTAAGGGACTCGGTGATAGTTTAGCAGCTAAGTTAATAGAATCCGGGCTCGTTAAATGCTTGAGCGATATTTATAGCTTGAAAATTTCTGACTGGCTCAAACTTGATAAGATAGCTAATAAAAGCGCAGAAAATATCATGAATGAGTTGCAATCATCAAAGACTCGCCCGCTTGAGAATTTAATTACTGCTCTGGGAATTCCTGATGTCGGAAAAAATGCAGCTGCTTTATTAGTTGATAGATTCGGGAATATTGACGCGTTAAAATCAGCAAGTGAAAGCGATATAGCACAAATTGAAGGAATCGGGCCGATTATCGCGAAAAGTGTTCACGAGTTTTTCAGGAACGAGTCAAATTTGAATTTAATCGAGAATTTCCGCGCGCTTGGCCTGAACATGACAAGTAATAATATTATAGTCAACGGGCAATTATCCGGAAAAATATTTGTCTTCACTGGGAGTCTTGACTCAATGACTCGCGAACAGGCAGCCGAACGAGTCAAAAATTTGGGCGGGCGGGTCTCTGAAAGTGTCAGCAAGAAAACAAGTTATCTAGTTGCAGGCGACAAAACAGGCTCAAAACTTGAGAAGGCAAATAAACTCGGAGTAAAAATTTTAAGCGAGCAGGAATTTATAAGCATGATTAGTGATACATAACAGGGCATTCACTCAATAAAAAATTTTTTCGCGGCTATCAACTTTTAAGATTAATGATAATATATGACTTATCCACGAAAACGCAAATTTTTATGCATTATTTAAATATGAAGGGAGCTATTAATTTATGTCAGACAAGAAAATAAAGCGTATAGGAGTCCTCACAAGCGGCGGAGATGCCCCCGGAATGAATGCCGTTATTCGCGCTGTTTACAGGACTGCAAATTATTTCGGGATTCAGTCTATAGGAATCCGGCGAGGCTGGCAGGGCTTAATCAACGGTGATTTTGTCGTATTAAATGATGATGTAGTTCGTCATACTGTAGGACGGGGCGGAACTGTTTTATATACAGCTAGGAGTCCTGAATTTATGACGGAGGCAGGCCGGCAAAAAGCTCTAGCAACTTGCAAAATGTTAGGTCTTGACGGTGTTATTGCTGTAGGAGGCGACGGGACATTTAGGGGCGCGCTTGAACTTTCACGGCTCGGCGTTCCTGTTATGGGAATTCCCGCTACAATCGATAATGATATAGGCTGCACAAATTACACTATAGGATTTGACTCGGCGTGTAATACTGCTATTGACTGCATTGACAAATTACGCGATACTATGCAGTCTCATGAAAGATGCTCGGTCGTTGAAGTCATGGGAAGACATGCGGGATTTCTTGCGCTTTATGTAGGACTCGCAGTTGACGCAACTTCTGTATTAGTTCCTGAGCGTGAAATGGATTTCGAGCAGCACGTAATAGAAAGAATTCAGAACGCAAGACTTTCAGGAATTACACATTTTATGATTGTCGTAGCAGAAGGAGCAGGCAGCGCAGTGGAAATCGGCCAGAAAATAAAGGAGTCCCTCGGAATGGATCCGCGTGTTACAGTGTTAGGGCATATTCAGCGAGGCGGAGCACCTACAGGACGAGACAGAGAGACAGCGACTCGAATGGGCTATTATGCTGTGAAGGCGTTTGCTGAAGGACGTTCGGGGAGCGTTATTTGTACTCGTGAGGGCGGAATTGTTGAGACTCCCATTGAAGAAGCCCTAAAAATGGAGAAACATTTACAAATGGAACGTTATGACATTCTTGAGGCTATATCTTCAACTTCAAGTTCAACAGGAATAAAGCAATAAAATTTTATGACTGGGCATTTATGAGGCTATATAACTGCTGAGTATCTGCCCGCATTGCTTGTTATTAAATTTTCGGCCTCAAGTAAGACTAATGCGCTTTGTATCTCTGTAAAATTTAATTTGCTTGAAATTATAAGCTCGTCGGACGTTATATTATTTTTTGCGTGAATGAGTGAATATATAATTTTTTCGTCGCTTGATAAGTTAATATTTTGATCGTTAATTCCTGATTTTGACTCTGAGTCTGATTCTGACTGCGAGAAATTTATATTTACTTGTGAATTAGCCGTTATCTTGTTAATAAATTCTTCAATACTTATAATTGCGCCCGTTCCCTCGTTCAATAAAGAGTTTGAGCCCCTGAAAGTCTCGTCATTTATTCGTCCCGGAACTGCCCATAATTCACGGTTTAATTTCTGAGCATAACGAGCTGTAATCATTGCCCCGCCGTCTTCAGGAGATTCAGCGATTATTACCCGTCCTGCAAGAGCTACTATTATTCTATTACGTTCAGGGAAACGCCAAGACTCCCCGCCTGAATTCATGGGATATTCGCTGATTAATGCGCCGCCCGTTTCTAAAATTTGCCTGAATAAATCTTTATGTTCAGTGGGATAAATTTTATCGAGTCCAGTTCCGAACACTGCAACAGTTACGCCGTTTTCTGATAAACAGCCTCTATGTGCCGCCGCGTCAATTCCACGAGCTCCGCCGCTGATAATAATTATTCCTGACAGTGCAAGAGCCTTAGCAAGTTTTATAGCAGTATTCCGGCCGTATTCGCTGCATTTACGAGTTCCCGCGATTGCAACAGAAGGGAGCGAAATATTTGCCGAGCCTTTAACGTATAAGCCTATAGGGGGCTTGCTTAAATCTCTTAATTTTGCCGGATAATCAATATCAAGCGCGTTAATAAATCTTGAGTCAAACGCGTAAATTTTCTCAAGTTCTTTATCTACCCAGTTATCTTTTGCGAGTATATTTATTAATCTTGATTGAACGCTCGAACTCAGGCCAAGCTCATTATAAAAATTTTCTCCCCCTATGAATAACTCTTCAGGATTAAATTTTCCGCATAAATTAATAAATGCCTTATACGGAGCTTTTATCGCGTTTAATATTAATGCTGCTCTTGTTATAGCTAAATTATTTTCTTTCATGGCCATATTATACAAAAAAAAGACTGGGAATGACTCCCAGCCTGAATAAAAATTTTTTACGCTGCAGGAACCTGCAATTTTCCGTCTTCAATTAAAGTTTTTGCTACCCACTCGGCAACGACTCCGGTAATTTCTATGCAATGGGCCTTTCTTTCAGGAGACATAAAATTATCGCCTGCCCACTGACGAGTCATGACCCTGCAGCAAGTCGCGCCGTATTTCTCCTTTATGAAATCATGAAGTCCCTTCGCGACCTCAAACATTTTAGGATTCATAGGCTGACCCTTTACCCTGCCGTAAACGATCCCTAGTGCCATTTCTCCGCCTGATACTGCACCGCATAAACATTGAGCCTTGCCCAGTCCAATCGGAAAACTTGAGGCCATTTTTACAATATCCTCGCTGAATGGCTGCCCTAAAGCGTCATTAATTGTCTGTAATACTGCCTCCGAACAAAAATAAGTCCCGCTCCTGAAATACTCTTCTGCGGTCTCACGTATTGATTTGACGTATTCGTCTTTTGTCATGATAGTTAATACCCCTCTCGAAAAATTTTTATTTATTCACTTATTAACTGATAAAATAAATCAGCTCGTAAGTTTCACAAAATTTATAACGTGTAATGCGTGTAGTTCACAAAAATATAATCGCACAAAATCTCACGTGAATATATAAATCCCGCAAAATTTTTTACGTTATTCTACTTTCACACGTCCCAGCATGTAAGCTCGCGCAAAATCTCACGTGATGAATACAGCAAAATTTTTACCTGTTATTCTACTTTTACCAGTTCCAGCATGTAAGCTCGTGCAAAATCACACGTGATAAATACAGCAAAATTTTTACCCGTTATTCTACTCCCAACCGCCCACCCGAAA
>JAFSWW010000028.1 GCA_017444345.1 Synergistaceae bacterium
ATTATGCAGGCAAATATGAGCGAAAAAATTTTTTATACATTGCGGCGGGGAATAAATTATCTTGGGCGGGCGGGTGGGAGGGACTCACTAAATGCGGGAGAATAAATTAATTATTTACTTGTGAAAAATAAATGTCCCTTCACTGCTCATGCTTATAACAAATTATGTAAATCTCACGTGAATATATAATCACTAAATCTGCTAAAATTTTTACAGTTTATATATTTCATGTTTCACGGAGGAATAAAATATTATGGCTAAATTTAAATGTTTAGAATGCAAAAAAATTTTTGAGATAGACTCGGCCTCACCTGACAGACGCTGCCCGGAATGCATGAGTCGTTATCTTGAGTTAATTTCAGGAGAAATACAGCGCGGCAAATCTTGGAGTTCAAAAACTTATTCAGCCCGTTAAATAATCATGGCCGCAAATAATTTATTAACAGATTTTCAGGAACTCGCAGAAGAGACAGCCTCATTTATTCCCGAATCAGATCAGCCCGAACAAGCCGCGAAAAACGTTCCGGGCTTTCTTGCGTTGAAATTCACATTTGCACCGAGTCGGGGAGACATGGGCGGAGCTTTCTGCACAATATTTGAAGGTCAGACGGGCAAAACAGTATTTCAAGTATTCTGGCTTGCTAAACCCTATGCGAGTAATGCATTAATCGAACCCGCTAAAGATTGGCGCAGCTTTGTCAAGAAATTTACTCAACTCGGGCCGCTCGATAAGGACTGGGGGACGAAATTACAGGAACAATTAAAGGAATTATTACCGATCTCAGAAAAGCGCAAATTATTCGAGAATTACACAAAAGTTAAATTGCGTCAACTTGAGAGTATTTTACGCAGAAATTTCGAGACTACTACACAGTGCGTATTCAGTGCCTCAATAGATGCCGAGCCGGTTTCAAGAGCTGATTTAGAACGAGCAAAAGTGTTAAAGCCTCTTGCACCCTCTGCAGACGAAATCGCAAAGGAACAGCGCGAGAAGGAAGCAAAGGAGCAGGCATATAACGGCAATGACGACAAATTAAACAAGAAAGACGGCGAATTTGAAGGCACCCTAATAAAATGCTCGGCAGTAGTTGACCCGGTGAAAGGCAAGCCATCATCTGAAATAGTGCCCGGTGATATTATAGAAGTCGTTATAGAAGGCGACGGAGCGAGCGCACTTGTACGCAAATTTCTTGAAGAAAACGACATGCAGCCATTATTCCCGGTTGAAGAAGTCAAACGCACTGAAGGCAAGACTTTAATTTATGTGCGGGTAAATGACCAGATTCGGGGATTTATTAATATAACTAAAGATATACGCATGAAAATCAAAGAAGATCCGCGAAATATGATCAGTCAAGAACGGGCGAGTCATATGCTTGAAAATATATTTTTCTTTGGGCTGCTGGGTATTGCATTAGTCGGCTTGTTATTCGTGATTCGTTATTTCTTCTTATGAGAATACGCAAAAAACTCCCTCCCGTTTGAATAAATAAATTCTTTCAGGAGGGAATAAATTTATTTGCTCTCGTGATATTCTTTTTCCGTGTTGACGTTCCATATATTGGACTTGTCATTATTTCCTGAAAAAATATTTTTGACGGCCTCAAACGCAGTACACATTGAGTGATCTATATTATTATATCTGTGCTGACCGTTGCGCCCTATGCAATACAGATTTTGTATAGAGTCAAGATATTTTCTAAGCTCGTCAATATGTTCATACGTATCAAAATATGCCGGGTAGGCTTTCTTAACGCGTTCGATATGCGAGTCAATTACATCATCATGAGATTTAATCATGCCGATTTTAATAATTTCTTCAGCAGCAAGCCTCGTAAAATCATCGTCGTTCATTGTCCAGTAAGAATCGCCCTCAGAACAGAAATATTCAAGTCCTAGCCAGACAGTATTATTTAAGTCTTTGACCATGTAGGGCGACCAGTTATTAAATACTTGAATGCGGCCTAATTTTACGCTTTTATCATGAACATATATCCAATTATCAGGAATAATATTTCCGATAGTTTTTATTGTCGTCTCATTTTTCAGAGCAAGGGACTTCACAAGCAGGCCTGCTGTCATATAATCTCTATATGGGAGTCCTGATGCTATAAATTTTATACGTTCGGGAACGTCATTCATTCCTGAAATTAAATCTTTTATAGGCATTGACGAGATCACTATATCACAATTTTCACTAAAAATTTTATTATCCTTCTCGTAAATTACGGACTCTATTTTATTGCCTGACTTATTAAAGCCTGTAACATGAGCCCCCGTGATAATTCTCCCGCCGAGCTTAATAATTTCGTCCGCTGTTATATCCCATAATTGGCCGGGCTCTAACTTTGGATAAGCAAAATTTTCTATTAATGATGTCTCGACTTTGCGGTTTTTGCTGTGAAAAATTTTCGAGAATATATCGCGTAATATTGCAGTGATTGAGAGTCCCTTTACTCTTTGCGCGCCCCATTCAGGTGAAATATTTGACGGATGACGGCCCCATAAATTTTCGGTGTAATTCTCAAAGAACATCGAGTATAATTTTTTGCCGAACCGGTTTATATAAAAATCTTCCAGCGAGTTTTCTTTGCGTTTGAAAATTGCGCTCTTGATATAGCTAAGACCTGCCGCAATAGTCGTGAATAAGCCCATATTTTTTATAGTGCTGAATTTGAGCGAGATGGGATAATCGAAAAATTTTCGCTTGAAATATATTCGTGAGAGCCTGTTACGATTTAACATAACTCTGTCAACTTTTTCAGGATCCGGGCCTCCTGTTGTAATAATTGATTCGCGGCCTAAAATTTTATCATCATATGGCAAAGCTCCCTGAGAAGGCATCATTTTTTGCCACCAGTCATTTACTTCTTTGACCTTAGAGAAAAATCTATGTCCGCCCATGTCCATGCGGTTGCCGTTGTGATTTACAGTTTTTGATATACCGCCCATGTAAAAACTTTCCTCAAGTATTGCAACATCTAGGCCCCCCCCCCTGCGTAAAATTTCGTAGCCTGCAGTGAGTCCTGCCGGGCCTGCTCCGATTATTATAACTTTTTTGCGAGTCATTAAATTTTTTCCTTTCTTGTCTTTCTTGTCTCTCTTGCCTTGACTTGTTTTGCTAATTTTGCGAGAAAATAACTCCCTCCCGTTTGATTGAATAAATAAATCTCTCAGGAGGGAATCTTTATTCAACTTTTATGATTAATCTTCGTCCTCGTCTTCTTTCTTGTGAGCGGCAATTACTTTCTTTGCAATATCGCCCGGGACTTCCTCATAGTGTGAATATTCCATCGAGAAAGACCCTTCACCTGAAGTCATAGAACGCAAAATAATTGCATATCTGAACATTTCTGCCAAAGGTGCTTGAGCTTTAACGACCTGTAATTTTCCGTGAGCTTCCATGCCCATAATTCGGCCGCGCCTTGAGTTAAAATCTCCCATGACATCGCCCATAAATCTTTCAGGTACAGTAACTTCAACGTCCATAACGGGTTCAAGCAAAACGGGATTAGCGTCCATTATGCCTTTCTTGAATGACAAACGGGTCGCGAGCTTGAATGACATTTCCGAGCTGTCAACGTCGTGATATGACCCGTAATATAATTCTGCGCTGAAATCAACAACGGGGAATCCAGCTAAGGGGCCGGCCGTCATGTATTCGCGTAAACCTTTTTCAACAGCGGGAATAAAGTTTCTAGGCACTGCACCGCCGACAACACTGTCAATAAATTCAAAGCCTGCTCCGCGCTCCAAAGGCCTGTAACGTATATAGACATCTCCATATTGACCATGTCCGCCGGATTGTTTTTTGTGTTTGCCCTGAGCTTCTGACATTTTGCGTATAGTCTCGCGGTAAGGCACTTGAGGAGTCTTTGTGTCGAGTTCAACGCCGTAACGTTCCTTCATTTTTGCAAGAACTATATCAATATGCATGTCGCCCATTCCTGATAAAACATTGTCGCGGGTCTCTGAATTTTTCTCGAATGTCAAGCAGCAATCTTCTTCGAGTGTACGTGATATAGCATTTCCGAGCTTGTCCTCATCGGCTCGTGATTTTGCGATAACTGCGACGCTGTAAACAGGTTTAGGAAATTCAATCGGTGAAAATTTGCCGGAGAATCCGCCCTTAACTGCCAAAGTATGACCGACTCTTGCGCTCTGTAATTTCGGAATCGCTACAATGTCGCCCGCAATTACTTCTTTAACGTCCTTGCCGTCCTTACCTGTCATTAATTTAAATGAACTTATTCGCTCGTCTTCACCCTGATTGACATTATAAATATTGCTGCCTTCAGATGACAATTTGCCCGAATATACACGCATAAATGATAGCTTGCCTACAAAAGCATCGGCCATGACTTTAAAGCACAACGCGGAAAATGGAGCGTCAATATTTGGCTCGACTCCTTCAACTGCTCCAATATCAACGGGCGACGGGAAGTAATCGGCTATGAAGTCCATAAATTGCTGAACTCCTATATTAGTACTCGATGACAACACGGCAACGGGCATAATTCGGCGAGCTGCAATAGCTTTTTTCAGGGTCCGCGCAAAATCTTCGTCTGAAATTGCCTCACCCTCCAAATATTTTTCCATGAGTGAGTCATCCATTTCGACAGCTGCTTCGATTAAGGCCTCTTTTGAGGACTCGCACTCGTCAGCTAAATCCGCAGGGACTTCACATTCCGTAAATTTGCCGCTTCCATCGGGTTTATACGTGTAGGCTTTACCCTTTATGACATCGACGACTCCAGAAAATTTATCAGCTGCACCGATCGGCAGGAAAACAGGCAGGGCGTTATTTGTGAACTGCGATTTAATATCGGCTAAAACTTTCTCAAAATCTGCGTTCTCTCTGTCCATTTTCGAAATCACGAACGAGACGGGCGATTTATGATGTTCGGAATACTCCCATGCTTTGCTTGTCTGGACTTCAATGCCGCCGACTGAACTTACAAGAATCACGGCCGTATCAGCGACTCTGATAGCTGCGCTCATTTCTCCTGTGAAATCAGCATAACCGGGCGCGTCAAGAATATAAAACGTTTTGCCCTTGCGCTCAAGTGTCATTAATGATGTACTGATTGAGATATTGCGTTTTTGTTCTTCAGATTGGAAATCGCTTACAGTGTTACCGTTTTGAACCGAACCCATGCGGGTTATATTGCCGTTGTCGAAGAGCATTGCCTCAGCTAGACTCGTTTTGCCTGCTCCTCCGTGCGCACATAATGCGAAGCTCCTTGTATCTTCTGGCTTACGTGCCCCCATTTTGAATAAAC
>JAFSWW010000029.1 GCA_017444345.1 Synergistaceae bacterium
ATTTTTTGCCCGGATGTGCCCACATATAACCGAGTAAGAGTCTCAAATTCGCGCGTTTCTGCCACCAGTCGCCCGACATCTTATTAATTAGCGATCCTTTACCGTGTACTACTTCATCATGTGAAATCGAGAGCATAAAATTTTCACTGAATGCGTACCAGATACTAAACGTTAATTGATTCTGATGCCAGCTGCGATAAATGGGCTCAAGACTCATATATTCTAAAGTGTCATGCATCCAGCCCATGTTCCACTTCATGCCGAACCCGAGTCCCCCTAAGAATACCGGACGCGTTACCATCGGCCAGTCTGTGCTCTCTTCCGCGATTGTCTGAATAGTCCCGAATCTGCCGAATAATTCGCTGTTGAGATCTCTTAATAGTGAAATTGCCTCAAGATTTTCTTTTCCGCCGTATACGTTTGGAATCCATTCGCCGTCACGTCTTGAATAATTAAGATATAACATTGACGCAACAGCATCGATTCTTAAACCGTCAGCGTGATATTTATCAATCCAGAATGCAGCACTTGAAATCAAGAAACTTCTAACTTCATTGCGGCCGTAATTAAATATATAGCTGCCCCAGTCAGGATGATAACCCCTGCGCGGGTCTTCGTGTTCGTATAATGCTGTCCCGTCATAGCGTGCGAGTCCAAAATCATCGGTCGGGAAGTGGCTCGGTACAAAGTCAAGAATTACTGCGATATTTTTCTTGTGAAGTTCGTCTACTAATTTCATGAAATCTTCAGGCGTTCCATATCGGCAAGTCGGCGCGAAATATCCTAAAGTCTGATAACCCCATGAGCCATAAAATGGATGTTCCATAACCGGCAAAAATTCTACAGCGTTGAATCCCATATCTTCGCAATAACCGGGCAGTTCTTCGGCCATTTCCTTATATGACAGCGATAAACCATCGTCCCAGTGTCTCCGCCATGAGCCTAAATGCACTTCATAAACGCTTAAGGGTGCGCCGAGATTCATTTTTTCGCCTCTGTGTGCTAGCCAGTCAGAGTCTCCCCATTCGTATTCGGGCCAGTGAGTAATTGATGATGTTCTCGGTGGAAGTTCGAACAGGCGCGAGAAGGGATCCATTTTTTCTTTGATTTCGCCGTGAACGTTCTTAATGCAAAATTTGTAAAGCTCCCATTTTTTGAGGTCAGGGACAAAGCCCTCCCATATTCCCGAACCGTCCCAGCGTGGTGCGAGCGGGTGTGCTTCAGTGTTCCAATAATTGAAATTTCCTACAACACTTACTGATTGAGCGTTAGGAGCCCAGACACTAAATGCGACTCCTTCTGTTCCGTCAGCAGGATCTGTAAAGGGGATCGCTCCCATTTTGTCATATAAACTGTAGTGAGTGCCTTGTTTAAACAGGAAAATATCATAATCGCTTAGTGCCGATACTCCATGTCTTATGCTTCCTGCCATGTGATAATTTACCCTCCTAATATAATAAATAAAAATTTTATTCTCGTGATTGAATCATGTTACTTGAATAATATCATGTTTTAGAGAATTTCACGCACAAATTAACGCGTCTTGCATGAATTACTTTTTATCAGTGTATAATTAAGCATACTTATATTATTTATCAAAGCTAAAAACAGGGGGAATTTATTTCATGCGTATAAAAAATTTTATCTTAGCAGCGTCGTTATCGCTATTAATTACTAGTGCGTCAAATGCTGCAGTAACTCTCACAAATACAGATCCTCACGTGGGTGAGCAAGTAATTTTTTCCGTTCAGAGTTCGCAAATACCTTCGGGCGGGTCTGTTGAGTGGTCAGTTGCTCCTACAACCGGCAAGAATCCGGCAAGAATCACACTCAGGGCAGGCGGGCGCGAGTTTGCATTTACTCCATTAGATACACAGCCCGTTAAAGTTACAGCAAATTTCATTAATTACAACGGCGATATAATCGAGACTTCAGAAAGCACTATTACACCGACGGAATTTGTGATTAATTCTCAAGTCGTAGTTGATAAGCCGTTAACTTTATGGGACTCGTCAAAGCATTCAAATAATGTCATGAAAGACAGCGATTTATTAGCGAATACTCCCATTAAGATTCGCGCTGAACTTGCACCGGAATTCAAAGGCGAACACACATTTAAATTTGTATCAGACGCGGCGACGGCATTAATGAGTCAGGACGAGAACGAAATTTTTATCAGGCGCGGAAGTGTCGGAGAAAGTGAAATAATGGTAACTGCTTTTAACTCATCGGGAATAAAACTCGGTCAGGGCTCGGCAAAAATAAGAATAAATATTCCCATGTCAAGATTTGAAGAGTCTTCACGTGAGCGCGAGGCTTGGAATCTATGGCAGAAATCACAGGAAGAATGGGAAGGCAAAAATTATGCAAACGCCGTGAAACTTGCAAATCAAGCCGTAAATCTTGCACCTAGAGACTCTGAAATTGTAGACGGAACGAGGGCATTTAACACGAATTTTGCGAGATTCACAAAGGCCGAGAAATTACGTTCGGACGCTAAAAAATTTGACTCCAGCAAAAAATTTGATGATGCTTTGAAAAATTTGCGTGCTGCTGCTGTAATATGGCCTCTTGATACTGATGCGGAAGAAATAGCACAGGCCGAACAGAAAGTTAATGATTATAGATTACTAGTTCAGCAGTCTAATTGGCTTATAGACACGGGGCGGGCTTATGACAGTGAAAACATGTTCGAGGAGGCACTCGAATATTACGCAAAGGGAATCGCAATAGTATCAAATGACTCAGTGAGCGACAGAATGGAAAAAATTAGAAATCGCTTGACTCTCATAGCAAACGCCGATAAATACGCAGGTGAGGGGAATTCTTTAGAACGTGAAGGCAAATTAACGGAGGCCCTGCAAAAATACGGCGCAAGTGTCTTAAGCAACCCGGACGCAACTCTAAAGGCTCATATTGAAGAATTGCAAAGTGTAATAGCAAGACGAGAGAGACAAGCCCAGACTCTTTATCGTGAAGGTAATGAGTTAATGCGCAAAAATAGCAATCAGGAAGCATTAAAGAGATTCCGCGAAAGTGTAAACGTTTGGCCTAATGATGACGCAAGACGGAGAATAACTCAATTAAGAAATGTGAGACTCCCGGCTGATACAGTTTTGAGAGGGCCTGAAGATTTCGGGATCGGGACAAAATTAGACGCTCAAAGAATATCAAACGAGGCAGACAAATTATATTCACAGGGCAGACTCGACGAGGCATTGAATCTTTACAGGAGGGCGCAGACAATTTCAGAGAATCCGCAATTAAAGGACTGGCTCAAGAGATTCGAGAGTTCAATCAGGGAACGCAACGCAGTCAGTGCAGCAAACAAGCAAATTAACGAGGCAAACGCGCTTTATAAATCAGGCAAAGTGAAGGAAGCTCTTGACTTATATCGTGAAAGTCTCAAAGTTCACCCTAATAAAGAAATAGAATCCTTCTTAAAGCGTCAGGGGGCTGCATCTAAGTGAAAATTTTAGGGTTCTGCAATCTCAAGGGCGGAGTCGGAAAAACTACGGCATGTCAGAATATAGCCGCGGCTCTTGCCCTTCTTGGCCGGAAAATTGCAGTAATTGATATGGATCCTCAAAGCAATTTAAGCGCGGGATTTGGCATTACTCCTTTACCCGATGAGCCTCAAGTTTTTGATTTATTATCGGGTGATATGTCATGGGACGATGTAATAACACGCAAGGAAAATATTGATATTATTCCCAGTTCGCTAAATATCGTAATGGCCGAATTGAATCACGACGGGCCGATCAGTGATGATACAGTTTTGCGCGAGGCCCTATCGAATATCGAATCAGATAGATATGATTATATTTTGCTTGACAGTCCGCCCCAGTTAGGAGTCTTCACGAGAAATGTATTAACAGCCTGCAATAATATTATTGTCCCTATGGATGGAGGATATTACAGCTTGCTGGGTTTGCAATTATTAAATTCGTCATTGCCCGTATTTCGTGAAAGATTGAATCCAGATTTAGCAATTACGGGAATTCTCATGACAAATTATAATGCTAGATTATATATAGCACGTCAGATTTATAACGAGGTCAAGGAAAATTTTAGCGATGTCTTATTTGATACCTGCATAAATCAAAATGTGAGTCTCATAGAAGCGTCAAGAATGGGAATGTCAATTTTTGCATATTCTCCGCGTTCACGAGGTGCAAAATGTTATAAGGACGCAGCAATCGAGTTATTAAAGCGTCTTGAGGGCGAAAATTTCAGCAATGACGAGTCAGACTCAGGCGTTGAGACTCCGGACTTAAAGCAAAAAATTATAGACATGATTAATGACTCGCAAAAAGATATGTGGCTTTCAATGCTCGGTGCAGTTAGTGAAATTTCTTGCGCAAAATTAGATATTGACTCCCTCAAGTCCGAATTTGACAGTGCTGATCATGATAGATTTACATTTTATATTTTGACTGAAGAGGGCGGGAATTTAGCACCTGTTATGACTAATGCGCAAATAAATGAGTCCGTGAAAATCGCTCTAAAATGGGACGAAAACGGCTCGGCTCAAGTTTACATGTAAATTTTATAGAAGGAGGCAAATATTTATCATGAAAGTTGTATCAGTCATTAACTACAAAGGCGGAGTCGGCAAGACTATATTAACAGCAAATTTAGGAGCTTATGCAGCTTCACAGGGCAAAAGAGTTTTATTAATTGACATTGACCCTCAGACACATTTAACTTTCAGCTTTATGACTCCTGAATACTGGCGCGATAATTACGCAAACAGCAAGAAAACTTTAAAGACTTATTTTGAGGGCGTAAAGAAACAAGCTGATATTCCCCCGTTGTCTTCTCTTGTGATTCCAGTAAATAAGACTCTTGAGAATGCAAAATTAGATCTCATTAGCTCGCACTTGGAATTAATAAATATTGATGTCGAACTCGCAGGACTCGCAACCGGCCCGACAATTGAAATTTTAGCGCGTAATTCTCTCAGGATTCACAGCTATTTACGCAAAGAACTTGAATCTATGCGCGATGATTATGATTTAGTCCTGATTGACTGCCCGCCAAATTTTTACGTCATGGTAAAGAATGCCATTTTAGCGAGTGATTGCTATATAGTCCCTGCTAAACTCGATTATTTGTCGACTCTGGGTATAGTCGAACTTGAGAAGAAAATCGCTAATTATCTTGACGAGTACGAAGAGTACAGAAATATTTTATCAGAAGAGAATTACCCGCCTGTAAATCCCAGTATGCTCGGAGTCGTTCCCATGATGGTAGATATTACAAAGGGTGAACCTATCGCAGCACAACAGGCATACAAGGAAGAGTTAATCAAGCATGATTATTATATTTTCAAGTTTGTGAGAAATAACAGCTCAGTATTTGGCACTTACCCGAAAGACGGAGTCCCGGCAGTGTTGACTCGTCCGAGATTCAGTCTCACGGCAAAGCGCATTATTAGCGAGTTAAAAGAGTTAGGCGATGAATTTCTCGAAAAGTTAGAAATATAATTAGTTCTCTCTTCTCCACGTGAAATTATTCGGGAAGAAAGCTCGCAGTCTCTGAACAATAAGCCCGGCAGCAACACTCTTTACAATATCGCCGGGCATAGGCATTAACACGAAATAAAGTAATAGAGTCTTAGCTCCTAATTCATTGCCGATGTAATATTTACTCATTAAATAATAATATGGAATCCCCGCCGCATAAATTATAATTATTCCTGCCAAAGCCCCCGCAATCCATGTTAAGAGACTCGGCGAAAATTTTTCAGCAATATATCCCGCAATCCACGCCCCGCCTATAAAGCCCAGAATATAACCGAATGTAGGATTTAATACAGTACCAGTGAAGACAGGCAGCCCCGCGAGTCCTGCTCCGATATAGACACAAACGGAAATTGCGCCGTAATTTTTGCCCAGAACGAGCCCGGCCAAGACTACAAATAATGTTTGCAGAGTCAAAGGCAGTAAAGGCGTGGGAATCCTTATATGAGTCCCGATTGCAATTAACGCCGCAAATAAAGCACATAAAATAATATATTTTGTTCGCATAGTTATAATAAATTCTCCCTTATTGTGAAAACTTCTCCGGATCGCAAAATTTCTTGATTACCTGATTCGTTTATGATGATTAATCCGCCCTCGTCGTCAATTCCTGATACATGAGCATTTAATTTTTGCCCGTCTTTAATATAAGTAATATTTTTGCCCGTTAAAATCGAATGTTCCCGATATGAGTTTATTATTTCTTGAGAGTTCAAATTATCAGCAAATTGCATAATATAGTCTGCTATTCTCGCGCAAATTGAATTTCTTGAGCAGATTATATTATTGTCCTGAAACAATGCCCCCGCGTTATAGTCTCCTGAAAATTTTTGAGTCGTTATATTTATGCCGATTCCAGTAATAACGCTTTCAATTTCGCCGCTCTCAAAGCCTGTTACAGCTTCAGTGAGAATTCCGCAAATTTTCTTGCCGTCTAAATAAATATCATTGACCCATTTTATAACGGGATCGAGTCCGCATAAATCTTTTATAGCAAGACACACAGCAACAGCCGCCGCAATTGTGATAAATTGAAATTTTTGCGATTCAATTTTAGGCCGTAAAATCAGACTCATATATAAGCCCGTCCCAGCCGGTGAGTCGAAAACATGCCCGAATCTTCCGCGCCCTGCTGTCTGTGAATTCGCAGCGATTAGAGTCCCCTGTTTTGCCCCGTCAAGAGCGATTTTCTTTGCATAATTATTAGTAGAGTCAACTTTATCAAGACAAATTATATCGCTGACTCGTGAATCTTCGCGCAAATATGATCTAATGCCGTTTTCAGTCAAGAGATCGCTATTTTTGTCGAGTGAGTAGCCCTTATTAGAGACTGCTTTAATTTTGTAGCC
>JAFSWW010000030.1 GCA_017444345.1 Synergistaceae bacterium
AATTATATATATTATGAATGAGTCTTTACGTGCTGACTATGACTCTGAAATAATTAATATCATTCGTGATATAACAGTCCAAGATTCAGACGTGAAATTAAATTACAGCCGTGTGAATCCAAATTTTAGGCCGGTAAATCAAGAAATCGCAAAAGACTCCGGCAATAATAATAATAATAGCGAGTTCGACTACAAAAAATTATCGCTCAATTATCACGCCGAAGAGCCTAGATACACTTTTGATCAAGTAATTTTGCCTGAATATACACTAAAGCGCATAAAAGAATCAGCAGACATGATTTCTCCCGACGTAAGAGAAATAGTATTTAATGAATGGGGCTTAAATAATATCGTCCCTCACGCAGCTTCAGCAATGAGCTTCTACGGCCCCCCGGGAACGGGCAAAACTATGGCAGCCGAGGCAGTAGCAAATTATCTCAAGAAAAAAATTATCCGCGCCTCATATGCCGACATAGAAAGCAAATATCACGGTGAAGGCCCTAAAATGGTAAAAGCTATCTTTATGGCAGCAGCCCGCGATGATGCAGTATTATTTATTGACGAGTCTGACTCGTTATTATCTAAGCGGTTAACAAATGTAACTGACGGCTCGGCACAAGCTATTAACTCAATGAGAAGCCAGTTATTAATTTCTCTTGAACAATTTAACGGAGTCGTAATCTTTGCTACAAATTTAGTTGTAAATTATGATAAGGCTTTTCTCTCGCGCCTGATAAGTATAGAATTTCCTGTACCTGATTTCAACGCTAGAAAAAATATTTGGCAGAGGCATTTATATGGTGAAGGAATCAAAATACCATTTGATGACTCTATAAATATAGACGAACTTGCAAAAAAATATGACTCTTTCTGCGGACGAGAAATAAAGAATGCCGTTATTTATGCTTGTGTAAGTGAGGCCGTGAAAGTCAGACGGGATAAATCATCACATGAAAATTTGCGGCTCTCTCATGAAGATTTAATAAATGCAAGCGATAAAGTCAAGGATGAAGCAAAAAAAGTTTTAGAGTCTTCAGATCATACTGTAAGCCGTAAATTAGAATTATCCAAAGAAGACAATCAAGAAATAACAAATTTAATGCAGGAAGAGCTTGACAAGAAAACGCAAAAATCCCCTGACTCGCTGTAAAATCAGGGGAGAATATTTATATTTTCGAGGCAATTAATATATTTTCCTGTTTTGATTCATAAATCGGAGCTTCAATCTTGAGTCCAGCAATACGCAAAAGAATCTCGATTCCCTTTATGCCGTATGGAATATTGCAATATGTGCTTTCAGGAACTATAACGCGCCCTCCCTGTCTTATTTTGCTGATGAACGTATAAATTTTTTCTGCCAGGCTTTCAACGTCCGCAAAAGATTCGCCCTTATGCAAATAAATTATTCCTTGTTCGTAGCTGTCAAATGCTGATTTTAATTCTTGATCGCTTGTTACTACGCAGGAGCCTTTTATTTCGTGATTAATGTCGCTTAAAATTAATATACTGCCCTTAGAATTTGTCTTGTGAATTACCTGCTCAATACTCAAAGAATTATCAGGTGTCTTGAAAGTTAAATTATTATTCTGGAATATCAAATCAGGATATTTCATTTCGATTTCGTGCAAAATATTGCAGTCCTCGCGCACAACTTTCTCATCTTCGTGCAATAAATAAATAACTCCGCCAGCTGTCTCAAGATTTCTAGTTTTCGGTAAATCTTCCCGATTGCCTGCACCGACAAAATTTGCGTCGTAATAGCTCCTTAAATGACGGCTTAATTGCATTATTGGCGTTGAATATTCGCGTGTATCATCAGGAACTATTATCATTTTGAGCGCGCCGAAATTATGAGTCCTATATGGCTTTCTGCGGTCCTCGTCAAATTTTTCGTGATCAAGATATGAATCTAAAATTTTATCAGTGTCATGATGGCCGTATATGCTGTCAAGAAATTTTCTGCGCATTGATGCACCCATAGGCCTGCAATTTACTTCGATAAGGACGGGGCCTCTTTCGTCAATCATGTATTCGCCGTGAACTGGGCCGTATTTTATCCCGATTGCGTCCGCTACTTTATAGGCATAATTCACGAGTTCCCAGTGTCCTATATCAAGTTCTTTAACAGTAATAAGAGTATTATATGCATTTGCACCGTTTGAGAGTTTGATTTTATCATAGACTATCATAGATAATAAACTGTGCCGGCCGTTGCATGAAGTTGTATTTACTATGTATTCAGGGCCTGTTATGCGTTCTTGAATAAGAGTATTAGGGCTTAATTCAAGATTTTTGCTGACAGCTGAGAGCATTTCTTCACGGTTACTGCAGATATATACGCCTTGAGTCCCCGCGCCTCTTGGAGGTTTGACGACTGTATTTTGCGTGTCTAGTTCGCTAAAAAATTGTCCGGCCTCTTCAAGCGAAGATACTAATTTGCCCCGAATATAGCGAATCCCGTAATCTTTCAAGGCCTCCTGCATTTTGTCCTTCTGAGTCATTTGAGGGAGTCTTGATACAGGATTCCCGGCGAGTCCTAAATCACTTGATAGTCTCGTAGCAAGCTCGATACCGAACTCATGCCCGGCAATTACAAGAATAGGCTTTAATTCCCGCACCTGCTTTAACACTGCATTATAGTCGGGATTTTCTTTAATGATCGTAAATTTTCCGGCAAAACGCGCATTTATCGAGTCTCTTTCTGCACGAACAGTTTTCACGTCTTCGCTCATATCAGGATAACTCCCTTCGAGTAACACAGGCTCATATCCGCGGCTTATTACGTCATCGATTAAATTCTTACCTGATGAGATATATTCAGCGATTACGATTTTATTTCTCATATTTTGCGCCTTCTTTCTTGCTATAATTTATTACTATAAAATTTTACAGGCTTGAATAAATAATTTTGCGAATCTCCCACATGGGCCGGCCAAGTTTTAAAGCAAGACTCTTAACGTCTTCATATTCGGGGATTTTGCGTAAATTTTCACCGTTTAAGCTTGTAATCTTGACTCTGATTTTGCCCAGTGAAGTATTAATTTCTTCAATATGCCAGTTTAAGCGCAGTCTATCAAGTTCGCTGATTCTTACGCCCTGTGAAGTAGTATGAGTCAAAATTATTTTTGCGAGTTTGCTTGCGTTATAGGGTTCACAGAGACAGCAAAATTTTACACCGGGGCGCGACTTCTTCATGTAAATATTTTCAGTCCAAACGTCGAGAGCTTGAGTATTAAATAATTTCTCTGAGACTATTTCATAATCTTGAGGATTCATGTCGTCAATATTACATTCAAGCAAAGATAATTTCTCTTGTATGAAATCGCTGTCATTCTTAATGTCAGAGTCTATCAATAACGCGCGCAAAACGTTCGGCATATCGGGCGAGTCATTATTTCCGAGTCCGTAGCCTGAAGCTGTAATTTTTCCGGGCGGAATATTCCCGAATCCGTCAGCAAGAATCTTAACGAGTAATGCACCAGTCGGAGTCGTTCGTTCCATAGGCGACCCATTAGAGAAAACCGGCAAACCGTGTAATAAATACTCAGTCGCAGGAGCAGGAACGGGCAAAATTCCATGTGCGCACTTCACAGTTCCCGAACCTACATTTATATTTGAGCATATAACGCGCGGCCAGTTCAACGAGTCAATTAATATAAACGAGCCTACTATATCAATTATTGAGTCAACCGCTCCGACCTCGTGAAAGTGAATTTTATCGGGTGTAGTTCCGTGTACGTTAGCTTCTGCATTTGCCAGTAAAGAGAAAGCCCGCAGAGATTCACGCTTTATTCTTTCATTCAGAGTGCTTGATATGATAATTTTTTCTATATCTGCTAAATTCCGGCCGTGATGATGTTCGTGATCGTGTTCGTGATGATGTTCATGTTCATGATTTAATTTCACGTCAAAATTTATGCCTGCGATTCCGTTTTTTGCCGCGTTCTCGATTATTAGCTCGTACTCGCTGGGATTTAAGCCCGTTAATTTATTGAGTCCGTCAATTAAAATTTTATGACTCGGGACAATGTTTAATAATGCCCCGATGAACATATCGCCCGCAATTCCTGCAAAGCAATCAAGATATAAAGTTTTCACGCGTTTATTTCTCCTTCCTGCCTATAAAAAAATACTGCGCCGGTTTCTTAGTATATGATAATAACTCTTCGAATGGGTCAGGGCTTTTCACTGGGTCGGGCTTGATTTCCTGCGAGTCAATTTTGTGATCATAGGGCTGTGAATTTCCTGATACGCTGCGCAAGATATTTCTTGAATCCTTATCAATAGTCAAAACTGGGACAACTGTAGAGACGTTGCACTGACTAGAGAAAGCTATATCATCAAGATAGCCGATTTTTTCCAAATATTGCGCGTGAGTCGAGTTCATTATAAATTTTTCGAGGTTGTCGCCCCTGTTCTGCCATAATAACATGGCAATTTTTGCGCTGTCAGTAGTCAACAGTTCGCCGCGACTCTGCAATAATTTCAAGATTGCCCCTGCACACAAAGTATCTTCCCATGAAGGCCGCTTTTTACGTCCTGAACATAGAAAGCCTATATTATTCCCTAAAGTCAAAGCATAATCTAAGCAGGCCGCATAATTTCTTAAACTCGCAGCAATAACAGGACTCCCTGAAGATGCAGCTTCTAATAATGCTACTGTCCCGTTTGTCGTTGACATTACCCCGCAGTTATGTTCACGAATCAAGCCCAGATTTAAATCAACCGGAGAATTACCCAGATTAAAACCTTCAGGAGGAATCCCGTTTACTTCTCCCATTAATAGCGGCTTTAAATTCTGTTCGGTGAGTTCATATGTCAAGACTCTTGCTTCATCGGGAGTCTTCACGGGATAAAGTGCACCGCCTCCCAGTTCGAACCAGCGAGTCATTACAGTTGTAGCGCGCAGGACATCTATAACTATCCAGACATCGACAACGGGCAAATAATTATTCTCGCCGCATGAAAATATTAAATCAGCCTCGTACATTAATAAGCCTTCGCAAAAATAGTTAATCTTGCGTTATCATTGCCAGTAATAAAGCACTTGCCCCGATTATCACCCGGCAAAATAACACGAGGAGTCGCCCCGCCCGTTTCGTCCTTAATGCGCTTTTCGTCTTCAATGCTGCCTCCGAAATATGCACGGACAAAGCCGCCCTTAGTATTAATAATTTCCTTGAGTTCGTCATAATTCGCCGCGTCATGTGTATTATTTTCTCTGAAAGTTTTTGCGCGTGTGAATAAATTCGCCTGAATGTCATCAAGTAATTTTTTAACCGTGTCTATTACATTTTCAGATTTAACGTCAAATTTTTCGCCTGTATCTCGTCTAACAAGTCTCACTGTTCCCGCTGCTAAATCTTTTTCTCCAAGTTCGAGCCTAAGTGGGACTCCCTTTTGTAAGTGCGTGAAAAATCTATCGCCGGGTCTAGTGTGAAAATCTGTATCAACTTTTGTATACATTCCGCCGAGTGAGTCGTCAAGTTTTGAGGCGAGTTCTTTAGCAATCGGCAAAATTTTATTAGCTGCAATGCTTTCATCTTTGGAAATCGGCAAAATAACGGCTTTAACGGGTGCGATTCTGGGCGGAATAATTAATCCGTCATCGTCAGAATGAGTCATTATTAACGCTCCTATTAAACGAGTCGAGACTCCCCAGCTCGTAGTCCAGCAGTAAGCAAGCTCGCCTTCCCTGTTCTGATATTGAATGTCAAAGGCCTTAGCAAAATTTTGACCGAGAAAATGACTCGTCCCTGCCTGAAGAGCTTTAGAGTCGCTCATCATTGCCTCACATGTAAAAGTATCAACAGCACCGGGGAATCTTTCGCCCGCAGTCTTCTCACCTGCTATAACGGGCACTGCTAACTCATTTTCTATAACATCACGATAAACGCCTAACATTTTTAGAGTCTCTTCTCGTGCCTCTTCTTGAGTCTCGTGTGCTGTGTGTCCTTCCTGCCAAAGAAATTCACTAGTCCGCAAAAATAATCTTGGCCTCTTCTCCCAGCGCATGACGTTGCACCATTGATTTATTAAAACCGGCAAATCACGCCATGATTGAATCCATTTTGAATACATATAGCCTATTACAGTCTCAGAAGTCGGTCTGACTGCATAGGGTTCTTCGAGCTTTTCACCGCCCGCGTGAGTTACCATTGCTAATTCAGGTGCAAAGCCTTCAACGTGTTCGGCCTCTTTCTGGAAAAATGAACTAGGAATCAAAACCGGAAAATATGCGTTCACATGTCCAGTTTTCTTAAAAGCAGCGTCTAACTTTGCTTGTATATTCTCCCATATTGCATAACCTGTAGGACGAATTACCATACAGCCCCGGACTGGTGCATAATCTGCGAGTTCGGCGGCCTTGATTACGTCCAAATACCATTGTGAATAATTTTCGCTTCTAGGTGTAATATTTCGTGCCAATTTATAAATTCCTCCCTGATAATATATGCATTATTATAATATTTTTATGGCAGCGGGTAATGATCCCATATAGGAACGCCTATAAAGAAGCCAGTTTTGAAATTTTCTTCTGAACTGTACATTACAGCAAATTTCATGTCTACTAAATTATTCGGGAAGTTCACAGCGAGTCCCACTTCCCACGGAGCTTCTATCTTGTGCCATTCTTTATCCATTGCGTAGCCCCAGCCGGCAAATAATTCAGCTGCTATGACTCCCACTGCTGTACGTGTAAGAATCCGCCTGAATGCCAAATTAGTCCAAAACATGCGCTCGGCCTCGATGGGATTTCTTGCGATTGAGTAGAGTTCTTCAGCTGCTCCGAGATAAACGGCGTGGCTGCGTCTATTCATATCGCCTTCTGCAAAACCTGCCCGGAAATAGATTCGCCACATTTCCGAAACTTTCAGCGGCTTGAAATAATTAAACCTGTAAACAATTTCGTCAAAATCAGGCCACCAAGCATTAAATCTCCATGAATAACCTTTTGTAGGATCTCCGGGAATGTCAAGAGTATCGAATTCAGCAAAGAAAGTCGGCCCGATCGAGTCCCTGTCATCGTGAGGCAAATCGCTTATAGAATCTCCTTCTACGTGTTCATAGGCGAGTCCTATTCCGACATTTACATTGCCCCAGACGAATAATTTATTAAATCCTGCGGCGTATCTCTTCCAGCTCCTGAATGGATCATTAGGTCCGGCGGGCTCCCATTTCTGAACGGACAAATTAATTTGCCATGAGTTATTTAATGGAGGCGGCGCGGTCTGATAAGTGAAATCTGCTCCCCATTGATCCCCGAATTTCAAGACTCCTGTTAATGAGTCATATTCTGACAAGAGTCCCCTTGCTTCTCCCTTAAGATAAAGCCACCGGTTTGAATGCAAATTTGTAGAATATCCGGAAATTCCCACTTTAAGCTCCGGAGCCTGCCTCACGTCAATTCTTACAAGAATATCGCCCGATTCAGTCCGGCCAAGCTGATAATCTGCCATTTCTATGCCCTGAGCTTCCGCTAATTTTTCCATTGCGTGATCTATTTCTTCAGGTTTTACTTTATGGCCGACCCATTTTAGAGTCTCTTTCCTGACAAGTTCCGACATTTTAGGCGGCAATCCGTGAACTTCAACATCTCCTACGATTTCACTTAATTTATTTTTGCGCTTGAAAGTATAAAGTCCCGGCCCTCGTGCTGATAGTGCTTTGATCTCGTCTATTTTCTCCATTGCTGACTCATAGCCTAATTTTATAGTATTCTCTGAGCCGCTGGAATCAAGCAATCCTAGCCCTTCAACTTTAGGACGTAATAAAATATCTGCTGCCCGGCCTTCTTCGTTTGTAGTTCTGCGCATTAAAATCGTGAGGGCTTGGCCTATTACATCCATGTAATTCCCTAGTGTATTAGAAGGTGAAAGCGAATCAGAAATATCTACAGCAACAATAGGAAGCCCCGGAAATATATCACGCGCTGTATAGACCGGCAAATTTGAGACAACTCCGCCATCGACTAATAAATGATCGTCAATAATCCAAGGCTCAAATAATGCAGGAATTGACATTGAAGCACGCATTGCAGCAGCTAGACTCCCTTCACGCAATACAACTTTTTCACCGGTATTAATATCAGTAGCTACTGCCGCATATGGAATCGGCAGTCTGTAAAAATGAGTCTCTGTAACATGACGCATTAAATGAGAAAAATAATTATATAATTTGTCGCCGGTTAATAAGCCCTTGGGACCTCTTTCACCGTTGCGCTTTATATAAGTAAGTGCGGGGATTGTGCTAGTTTTTGCGCGCCTGTCATTTCCGGAAAATACGAACATGGGCCCGGTATTCTCCGATAAAAGCGAGGGCAAATCTAATTCAGCTATAATCTTATGCATTTCTTGAGTAGTATAACCGCTTGCACGTAAAGCTCCCATTAATGCGCCCATACTTGTCCCGACTATGCCGACAATTTCGACTCCGTTCTGCTCTAAAGCCTCCATTACTCCAACATGAGCGAATCCCTTTGTGCCGCCTCCTGATAAAACGAGAACGACTCCCGCCTCAGTCTTTAAAGGAGTCAACGCCATAATCACCGCGATAATTAACGAGTATATAAATTTTTTCAGCATTTACACAAAACTCTCTCTCTATAAATATATATATTATGTCAAAAAACGGCTCCGGCCCACTTAGACCAGAACCGTTTATAATTTTTCATGTGTTAATTATTACAGGTCAATCAAGCTAATCAATTTTGAAGGACAATACAAGATAAAGCCCCCCTGAAGGTTCAAGCGAAAATGGCAGTGTAAAACTTTTCATGCCCTGATCTTCTTTTGTTACGTTCCTGATATTATCTCCGATTATTAATTGCGGCGGCGTTACGTCGACAGTTCCCAGCGCGCTTTGTACCAGTGCACGGCCTCCGATCATGTTTGACAATTCACCGATTACGCTCATAGAGACATCATCACCGATTACCGGCTTAATCATTCCGCCCGACATTGCAGTAATGATATTATCAAAGCCGTCTTTATTGAGCATTATATTTACTGTTCCTCGTGAGCCTACACCTACAACGCCTATTAATGCCGCTGTGCAAATATTTTCTACTTTTATGCCCGGAGATACTTTCGATTTGTTGAGGGTGATATTAAGCCCCACCTCTCGCCCTACGGAAAGCACTGCCGACGCAAAACTATTCACGAGAGCGACAAGTTTATCCATACCGGCCATTGTTAAATTAATCTCCCTCCCTGTAATGATTGTATATATTCTTAATGAGTTTATAATATTATAGCCTATTCTTGTTTATATCTCTATATTTTTATATTTTTTCAAAGCTCGTAACGCAATTATACACGCTGCCAAATCGTCGAGAACTCTATCAGGAACTCGCAAACCTTCAGGAATCAACCGCATTAATAAGCTCGGCTTATGCAATTTCCAGTATAACGCACGGGCTTCAAGAGTCGTATTTCTCTCATCAACAAGCAAAATATTTATATCATTCGGCAATTTTTCACGTAAATAATTATAAAATTCTTTGCTGTGAGTCCCTTTCCCTAGTGCTAAAAATTTTATTTGCGAGTCCTTCAATGAGTCCGCGCTGCCTTCTATAATCAAATCTATAATAAAATTTGAATCATTAAAATTTTTTAAGTCAGCAAAGAAATCATCACGCTTTGAAGTCTCAAAAATTCCCGACGCTAATAAATTCCCGTTAAAGTCAACAAAAGCAAAGCCCGTTTTATCTCGTCCGGGGTCTATTCCCAGTATTAAATCTTCCCTTGTGTATATTCCCATTTGTCCAGCAGCCAAAGCCATTGCTCAGGGGTCTCCTTTATACAGTTTTCAATAAAATTATTGCACATTTCGATACTTGCTTTAATATCTTCGCCGAACTCATGCCCGTTTTTGTCGAGTCTGTCGCTCAAAATTTCCTTAAATCTTATATAATGCTGTTCGGGTTTTGCCCAGTCCCTGAAATATCTAGCAGCAATAACAGGACACTTGAATTTCTTGTATAATTTCGCGATTCCCTCGTGAGTGCTTGCGTCGATTCCTAAAAATTTTGTGATTATTCCGTCTTGACGAGCGTCTAAATCCTGCATTATTACAAGAATCCCCCCCGACTTCAAAGTCTTGAATATCTCACGCAAGCCGCCCCCCTCACTTGTTATCATTTTCATTCCTGAAAAATTTTCGCGTATATTCTCGATTATGCTATTTATTTTATTATCTCTTTGAGGCGTATATACAGCATTTAAAGCAAAACCCGCATTAATTACCCGAGCCGCTGCTAATTCCCAGTTCGCCATGTGAGTACACATTAAGACAGCTCCCCGACCTTGTGAAAGAGCATAGCGCAAAAGTTCTTGACTCTCTTCAGGGAATTCTACAAGTTCATTTAATCGGGATTTAATAACGGGGATTCGTATAAATTCTACTGCTGACATGCCTAAATTTATAAATGATTTCTTGACTATCTCACGCGCCAAAGTTACACCGACTCCCAGCGATTTCACGCAGCGAGCCTCGCACCTGTCTACTTTCTTCCATAAAATCAAACGCAATAAACGCCCGATTAAATCACCCAGTAAGAGCGCAAATCTATGAGGGCAAATGCGCAGGAACTTCACAAAAATTTTTATAAATATTATAATGACCTCCCGACAAAATTTATTATTAACATGGCATAACACACAGGCACTTCACAAATTATAACGACCTCACAACAAAAATTTTATTATTCATGCGACACAATACGCAAATTATAATGAGCTCCCGACGAAATTTTATTATCCACGCAGCACGCAAAAAATTTCAGGGCTATAATTATAAAACTTGCAAAAAAATTTTTCCTAAATATTATCATGTCATGTAAAATATACTGATTAATAAATAATTTATTTTGCGTAAAAATTTTTCGTGAATTATATGCGGGTCTATTACGATAATTATGATAATTATTTAAAGGAGTGATTTTATTTGTCATTGACAGCTTGTAAATCATGCGGAAAAGTTTTTGACTCAGAGACTACAAAACGGGATTTCTGTATTGACTGCTTAAGGAGGCTCGAAAATATTTACAGCAAGATTCATGAATTCATAAAGAACAGCAGCGAGAAAAATTTTGAGATTGATTATTTATCTGAAGTAGTTGACGTTGACCCTAAAGACATTCAGGAATTAATCGAACTCGGCTATATAGAGCGGGATATACAGACTTATGGGCGGGATTTGTCAGAACGTCAGAAACTTGCGCTTGAATTCGAGCAGGCAATCGAGAAATTGAACGAGAAAATAAGAATCACTACTTACGGCGGCAAAATTTATAAACGTAAATAAATATTTTATATTTCACAGGAGGTGTTATTGTTGCTAAAATCGTGCAAATTATGCGGAAAAGTTTTTAATTACGAGGGAGGGCCGATAAAAGTTTGTCTTGATTGTTTCAGGAGAATTGAAGATGTTTACTCGCGCTCACATGAATATTTGCGGGACAATGACGAGGAAAAATTTGATTTCGTTCAATTATCTGAGGCAATAGGAGCAGATCCCCGCGATGTTCAGGAACTTGTAGAAATGGGCTGGCTTGATCGTGATTTGAGTCTCTATAAACGCAATAGAATCAGACGTAATCTAGATTTAGAAAATTTACAGGGTTCACTGAATAAATTATTAAATAATAACGACGATGACAAGAAACGACACAAACAAACTTCATACGGCGGTGAAATCTATCAAAGAAAACCGAGGTGGCGTTAATGCAAGCATATATTATTATAATTTCCGGAGTAATAGGCGCGTGTTTAGGTTCATTTTTGAACGTTGCAGCACACAGGACCATACAGAATAAATCATGGTACGGATGCGAGCGTTCAATTTGCGAATCATGTAATCATGTTTTATCAGCGAGTGAATTAATCCCCGTTTTCTCGTTTTTAATTCAACACGGTAAATGCAGACATTGCGGGGCAAAAATTTCAATTAGATATTTACTTGTCGAGATAATAGCCTGTCTTATGGGAATAATAATCGCGGCAAAATATGGAGTCTCATGGGCGGGCTTGATTTCTGCGATAGGTGCGTGTTCTCTGCTCGTGAATTCATTGACGGATATAGAGAGCGGCGACGTTTTTGACATGTTCACGATTTCGACGGGTATAGCTGGCTTGTTAGTTCGTACAGCGGGGGGAATGACGGCAATTTTTGACGGACTCGCGGGAATTTTAGCGGGCTTTGCAATTTTCGCAGCAATCATAATTTTATCTCGCGGGGGAATGGGCTGGGGCGACGCGTTTTTTATGGGAGGACTCGGCGGGATTCTCGGCTTGAAATTCACTTTACTGGCTTTATATATCGGCATAATGACGGGCGGATTTTATTGCATTGTGTTATTAATGATAGGTAATTTGCACTGGGGGAAGCATGAAAGTATACCGCTCGTGCCTTTCTTGTCTCTAGGGTGCTTTATAACGATGATTTACGGGACAGAAATTTTTAATTATTTGCAATCAAGATTTATATACACGAAAATTTTTATAGTTTCTTGGCCGTTCAGATAAATTTTTACACGTAAGAGGGAGAAATGTTGGGGGGCGGGC
>JAFSWW010000031.1 GCA_017444345.1 Synergistaceae bacterium
CGCAATTATACGAGGGGGGGGGGGGGGTATTGTCAATAGCTGAATTTATGCAATTTTTCACGAACTCGTAATATAATAATAAAAAATTTAACAGGAGGCTTCATATAATGAAAGCTCATACAATAGCACGGCATTATTTCTTTCTTGTTATATTGATTCTTGCGATGATTTTAGGCGCAGTTACGGGATATGTGTATCCTGATTTTGCGAAAAGTATTTCATTTCTAGGGACTATATTTATCCGTATGATGTTCTGTATAGTTGTGCCGATGGTGTTCGCTTCTATATCGGGAGCAGTGGCCGGCACCGGGAGTCTTAAGCGTTCAGGCAAAATTATTTGGACGACAATAATAACGTTTATAATAACCGGAGCAGTTGCAGCAATAATTTATTTTTCTCTTGTCATGGTATTCCCGCCCGTCTTGAAAGCATGGACAAATATAGCGCGTGAAGAAATCGGGAGTTATGCGAGTCTTACTCAATTAGTAACTAACTTTTTCACAGTTGATGACTTTATAGGACTCTTGAGTCGCCGGGCAATGCTGCCTTTAATAATTTTCTCGTTATTATTCGGATTCTCTGTGAACTTGAGCGGACAAGCCGGTGAACCTGTAAAAAAATTTCTTGAGAGCCTGACAACCGTAATGCTTAAATTTGTGAATATAATTACATATTATGCTCCTGTAGCGTTTTTTGCCATATTTGCGGATTTAGTAGCGACTTACGGGCCTCAGATTTCAGAATCATATGCGAGGGCGTTATTATTATATTATCCTGTGTGCTTTATTTATATATTCACAGCTTGGCCTATCATGGCATTTATCGGAGGCGGAAGCAAGGGAGTCCGCGAAATGTTTGCGCATATAACTGGTCCGGCTGTAGTCTCGCTTGGTACGTGTTCGAGCATTGCTACAATTCCTACAAATATGGAAGCCGCAGCAAGTACAGGAATTCCCAAGGACGTATCAGATATAGTATTGCCCTTAGGAGCTACGATGCATATGGACGGCTCGTGTTTTTCCTGCGTGTTAAAAATTGCGTTCGTAATGGGAGTATTAGGGCAGCCTTTAACATGGGCGGATTTGCCGTTAATAGTTCTCGTTGCTGTGTTCTCTTCAGTGGGAATGAGCGGAGTTCCCGGCGGCGGCTATATAGGCGAGTATATAATCTGCTCGTTATTCTTTGCGAATTACATGGAATTAGCATTCCCGATTTTAGTAGCGATAGGGAATCTTGTAGATCCACCGGCTACGATGATAAACGCGGCTGGCGATTATGTAGTGTCATTCATAGTGTCTAGATTCGTTGACGGTCCTGACTGGATCAAGAGAGCATAAAAAATTTTCAAGCCCGGTTATTATTTAATAGCTGGGCTTTGCTTGTCATTATAAGATTTTTGCGAATTACCCGGCAAATTTTATCAGTGCTTAGGCGAAATATATATAATTACTATAAAAAATTTATTTACTATTCAGGAGGTTATATAACTCATGAGAATATATTTTTGCTTAGGCTCGAATCTGGGCGACAGGGTTAAGAATTTGCGGGATTCAGTGAGAGAACTTGCTACACTGGGACGAATAATAAAATCAAGTGCTATATACGAGACTCCGGCATGGGGAGGCGTAATTCAACCCGATTATTTGAATGCCTGCATATTACTAGAGAGTTATTCACAGCAAGAACCCAGCGAAATATTAACGCGAATAAAATTTTTTGAGTCAAAACTTGGCCGCTTGCCTTCAGTGAGATGGGGAGCTCGGAAAATTGATATAGATATATTATTAATTGACGATTTAATATATAACACGCCTGAATTAAATATCCCGCATATAAATTTGCATAATAGATTATTTGTGCTTGTGCCGTTAAGAGAGATTTTGCCGGAAAGCTGGACTCACCCGTTAAGTAATAAAACTATTTCAGAATTAATTGACCCGTTACGCAACAAAGACGCATGGCCGCTCAGAATTACGGAATTATAAAGCAATAAAAATTTTTTATCTGATATAATATTTCTCAGAGAAAGCCCCGGATGAATTGCAGGGCTCATCGTCCGACGGGGAGCCGCCCTGTAGAATCGAGGTGTTATTTCGTGGCTAACAAGGCTAGTAAACACACCGAAAATGAACAGCGGCGAGACATCCTTGACCGGGTTTCACATCTTGCCGCTGCGATTTTTTGGGTTGTAAGGCTTGTCCTTTTGTTATGGGACAGGTTTGCTCGATAAAAAAAGCTTAACTTGCTAAGTTTTTAAGGGGTTCAGCTAACTTCCTTCGCTCCCCATATATTCTATATTTCTTACTTATAATTATAGCACACGCAAATAATAATATATAATCCGGTCAAAATTGTTATATAATACGCGAAAAATTTAACATGAATAACAGGAGCGGAAAATTTCTTTCATGATGTCAGCATTTATATTAGTGCCTTTGCTAGTTTGTATTTATGAGATATTGAGCTTGATATTGCCGTTAAAAATTTCTTTATCGTCAAAAATTGTGTGTGCTTGTATATTACTGGCTGGGCTTGCGAAAACTTTTTTATATCGCAGGACTCAAACTGGACTGGATTTATACGAGCTGCCATATGCTTTAAATTTAATTTTGTCGATTATATTTAATTTTATAGTTATAGCGTTATTCTTGATTCTGGCAAAAGATTTAATATTTCTAGTGTGCAGATTTATAATTAAATGCAAATTCCCGGCTCATCATGTTTCATTATTTGTATTATCGATTGCGATTTGCGCGGCTTTATACGGGACTTATGAGGGCTTGAGAGTTCCCGATGTAAATATTCATGAAGTCAAAATTAAGGGACTCGGTCAAGATTTAGACGGCTTAAAAATTGCTATGCTTGTAGACATTCACGCGGATCAATTAAGCAATAAAAATTTTGTGAGTTCAATTACAGCAAGAACTAACGCATTGAGTCCGGATATAATATTAATCCCCGGCGATTTCGTTGACGGTCAAGTTGAATCAAGAAGTGCAGACGTTGAGCCTTTAAAAAATTTGCGCGCTAAGTTCGGAGTCTATGCTGCAACGGGGAATCATGAATATTATTTTGATTTAGCGGGCTGGCTTGAGTATATAAAATCACTGGGAATAAAATTTTTAGAAAACGAGAATATTATAATCAAATCAGGAGATTCGCAAATTATAATCGCAGGAGTCCCCGATCAGACAAGCGGCAATCATAATGTTTCACTCGCACTGCAAAATATTCCCGAAAACTCGCCTATTATCTTAATGGATCACAGACCGAGCGAGGCACGAGAAAACGCAAAATATAATATCGCCCTGCAGTTATCAGGCCACACTCACGGCGGACAAATGCCGGGATTAAAATATTTAGTAGCTCGTGCAAATAGGGGCTTTGTGCGAGGCTGGTATGAAATCGATAACATGAAATTATACGTCAGCCCGGGGACTTCTCAATGGAACGGATTCAGCGCGAGATTATTAGACCCGTCGGAAATTACGTTATTAATTTTGCGTGATGATTTATAATTTAAGAGAGTAATTTTATTTATAGGAGGTCAATTAATGGGAAGATTTGCAAGTAATTTTATTAAATTCAAGAATTCATTGCGAGAAAGGGGAGTACATAAAACTTTTATCCGCGCTTTAAAAAAAGTATCCGGCATTCTTGACTGTGAAGAAGGAGTCGAGACCCTTTATTATTTCTTGAATCATTATGTCGATATTACGAAATTGCCGCCTGCAACGGGAGATTTAAGAAAGCTGCAATTATGTGACGCAGTATTATTATCAATTTTTGATGCTATTTGCGAAAAACAGGGCTGGCAGTACTGGCTTTCATGGGGGACTCTTCTCGGAGCAGTTAGACATAAAGGCTTTATCCCGTGGGATGATGATTTAGATATTTGCATGACTAGAGAGGACTATAACAAAGCATGTAATAAATTACCGGAGATTCTTGCTTCATTCGGTTCAGATTCGCTTCATTGCAATACGAGTGCCGCCTGTATTGGACTAGGTTATGAACACTCAAAGACGGGCATATGGTGCGATATATTTCCTACAGATAAAATTTACGCAGAATCAGAAAATGATAATGCCTTAATTTCACGAATCTATAAATATAAAAAATTTTACGCGAAGAAGGGCAAAAATTTATCGCCTGCTGAACTTGATTCGGCACGCTCACAAATCATTAATTATACTGGGGGGGGGTATGCACTGCATTCCGTAGAGTTTTCCATTAAGCCTTTGATTTGCAAATTTGATATTATATTCCCCCTCACTAAAATCGAATTTGAAGGCTATAAATTAAGTTCTCCCTGTGATTCTCATCAATATTTGACAAAAGAATACGGCGATTATATGCAATTCCCTAAAAACGGCGTTGAACATCATGGCGGCGACACAAGACCCCCGCTCCGTGAATGGGCATCAAGAAGCGGAGTCAATATGGACGAAGTATTAGAAAAGTTAAAGGCAATAGAAAAATTTTTCAGGTCTTAATTATTATTTATCGGAGTAATTCTCAAAGTTCCCGGATTCGTGTACGTAACAAGTGCTACAGTTCCGGGGACTGATCTGATATATTTTCTTTCTGTGTAATCAACCGGGACGGAGTTAGACTCTTTTCCTGATGAGTGCCCGGCAGCCAGTCCCGCAGCATATTCAAGAATATTTTTTTTGCTTGATTCTAGTTCCGAGCGTCTTACACCTTTTATAATTACATGAGCCCCCGGCATTTCGTGAGCATGAAGCCAAATATCTTCAGGTCTAGCAAGTTTAAATGTTACGTGTCTATTTCCGCGCGCAGAGAGTCCCACTAAAATATTTATGCCGTCATAATTTATGCTTAAGAACGGGGGGATTTCAGGCGATTTCTTTCTCGGCTTGCTAAATTTTTTATTATTATCAGGTGTGAGCCATTCTGTTAGATCTTTCACGGACTCGTTAAAATTTTCAGGGTCATTAATTGAATCAAGTAAGGCGTGCTGCTCCTGTAACTCTTGAATCGCAGAATTTATTGACTCAAGATTTGATTTAATTTCGTCGGGATTTCCTTTTGCTTTGCGGTAACGTTTAAAATATTTTTCCGCATTTCTTGACGGCGATAAATCAGGATCTAGCGCGATTTCTAAATTATTCCCTTCCCAGTCAGTGAGATTTATATTTGCTGCACGTTTAGGAATCTCGTAAATATGAGTTAATATAGCTTCACCTTTGAGTCTAAAAATTTCGGCATCATGGCATTCTTTGAGCTGCTTAATTAGTCCGTCCCTGTGTCTTTCTCGTGATTTTACAGCACGTTTTAATTTCGAGTCGATCTCGTGTAGAACTTTTTCGCGGCCCTTACGCAATAACGGAATTAATACACCGTGCCGAGCTGCTTTTATTGAGTCAGGACTCAAATTTACGGCCTCGTCAAAATCAAAATCTATGCGAGTTAAATAATTATTTTTCTTGATTAGCTTGCAATTTACTTGTGAAGATTCACTAACTAGCTTTAACAGTGCCGAGTGCCAAGAAATAGGCTCATGTTCTGCCCAGTGAGATTGAATCAAACGCGCTAAGGGTCTGCCTATACCTGAAATATTTTGCAAGTCTTCAAATTTTATAATATTGCTTTCAGAGTCAGTGAGTGAAATTCCTTCAAAGACTGGGGGCGGAGTGTAAGAATGTCCGGGCAAAATCGTTCTATATCTATTAATATCGGGTGTAGAATGTCTTGCTGCCTCGTCAATCTTGCGCGAATCATCAAGAATCAAAAAATTTGCTACAGGTTCCGTAATTTCGAGAACTAAATAATAATTCACGCTCAAACCTGCAGAGACCCGCCGTTTAGCTGCAAATTCAAGAATTCTATCACGGTTTAATTGCTTGACTGAATAAACTTCGCCGCCGTGCATTAATCGACTCTTGAGAGCCTCGGCCATTTGTGTACGACCTGAAGAGATCTCTCGCAACGCGTTTATTTCGCCCTGAGTCGCCTCACAGATTCCCGCAGCTCCTGATGTCCACGAAAAAAGCAGCCATCTTTCATTAGAAATCTTCAAAGCTGCCCAAGTGTCTCCGCCTTCTATGCGGTTAACCCGCAGGGGTAATATATCACGTAATGCCCCCGCGAGTCCCGTTATAAATTCTGGTCCAAATGCCATTATTTATATTTACCTCAATATGCTTAAAATTGTATTAGTCTGTAATTGATTCGATTGCGCTAACATTGCACTATTAGCCTGCATTAAAATCTGCATCTTAGTGTATTCTAATAATTCGCTGGCGTAATCAGTATCACGAATCCGGCTATTAGCTGAAATTAACGCTTCTGTCTCGTCCGTGAGATTCCCTAAATGATGTTCGAGCCTGTTTTGTGCCGCTCCTAATTTTGCTTGCTGCATTGAGACTTTATCTATAGCCTTGTCAATTAAGTCAAGAGATTTTGCCGCTCTCTCACGACTCATAACATTTACTCCGTTAAGGCCAAGCGCGTCCGAGCTCATATCACCGAGAGATAATATAACGTCTTCTCCCTCGCCTGCTCCAGTCTGAAATATCATAGTGTTATCGGCCAAGTGCAAAACTATATCAGTTCCGGAATTTCCTGTAGTGCTCGTTATTGAATAATTGCCGGTTGACTCGCTCCACGCTGCCTGAAGTCCCATCATTGAGTCAAATTCGACATCTACATTTTTGTGAACTACTCCGACTAAGCGGTTACCGGTTATATTTACGTTTTGTGCGATAATTGCCCCGTCGTGAGCGTCAATCACGTCAATATTATATGTCGATTCTTTTGATTCGCGAATAGTATTCAGTGATAAAGCGTTTAATAATTCTTCACTGCCTGATATGCTTATCTCACCTTTTGAGCCAGTAAGAGCCGAACGAATCACAAGAGTCCCTGCGACTGACTCCGCGCCCGTTTTAGCACCTTCTGTGAAAGTTACGAATTTGCCCGCGTCATCAACATATTTTGCTTGGCCGAGTCCTACAGCAACAGCAGTATTTAATTTCTTGACTAGGTCATTTACTGTGTCATTGCCGTAAATCATGACTCTTGCTTGAGTCCCGTCGCCTTGTGTCAACGTCAATTCTTGAGGCTGTTGTAATAAATAATTCCCCTCAGAGTCCCAGAATTTATCTATATCGCGCAATTGTGTATTCTTGTCGGCAATTCGTCCCGTATAAGCTGCCTTAAAACTTGCTAATGAGGTTTCATTGCTTGTGTCAAGTTGTCCGCCTGAAGCAGCACTCTTAAATTCTAAACCTGTAGAAAGTGTTATAGTTCCTTCTGTTACTTCACCGGAGCGGGAATTCAAGAAATAATTATTGAAGCGAATTTCTTTATTATTATTATTGCTGCCGTTGAGAATATAATTAAGAGTGTTCCCGTTGAATGGGCTGCCAGTCCATCCGTTTGGATCTTGGCTGTTCCCTGTGCCTGAGATATTTACGCCTATTACGTCCGAGCCTAAATCTTGAGCACTGACATTAACGACAAATTTTGCGCCTTCCTGAACATAAGAAATTCCATTCAAGCCGACAGTTAAAGAATCATTGCCGAACATTGAGCCGAGATTTACAGATTCGCCGCCGTCAGTGAGTAATATATTATCAATTGAAGATTTATAGCTCGTGCCGTCTTGAGATAAAATATTGGCCGAAGCACTCAACGTAACAAGCCCGTTCACGCTGTCAACACTCTTGACTTCAAATAAAATGCTGGCGTTGTCCTTGAGTCCTGAACTGCTTTCAACTGTGAAGACATTTTCAGCAGAAATATTATTAGTGCTCGTTGAAGTAATTTCAGAAGCAGGAGAATTAATAACGCCTTCACCCTCGTAGGAAATTTTCAGCCCGCGTGGATTTGCGCCCCCGCTCGTTAAAGTCAATGATGTAATATCATCGCCCGTTATAGTGATTCCCTTTTGTGAGGCTGAATTCTTTATCTCGTCAAGGACTCCCGCCCAGTTTTGCCCGTTCGAGTCAGTGCCTCCGTTGAAATATGCCGCTTGAGTCGCCGCGTCCGCCGAGTCAGTCCCGAAAATATTCGCGCTGTTAGTGCTCCAAATTTCTACACCGTCATTTGTTGAAATCGTGATTTTATTTACGGGAATATTTACATCGTTAAAAGTTGCTGCTATTGACTCAGTTGTATAAGTGCCTCCGACTCCCTGTGAGCCTGTAATAATTGCTTCTGACGCTTGAGCCTCCGCGAGTGTTAATGAATAAGTCCCAGCCGGTATAGAATTTGCTTCTACATTTTTGACTCCTGCTGAAGTATTCAGGCTTTTATCGCTGATTGAGTCCTCATGCTTAATCTTGAGAATGTTAGATTTTTGCGTTTGAGCTTGGCCGGCTTGAGCTTTGACAGAAATTTTATAATTCCCATCTAGCGCGTATTTTTGCCCGAATTGATCAATTGAACGAATACCCCCGTTAATTACGGCTTTAACTTGCTTGTCTGTACTGCTCCAGAGAACGGCATTATCTCCGCTTAAAATTTTTTTCCGGTTAAATTGAGTCGTATTAGCGAGCCTTGTTATCTCGTCCCGAATCTCGTTAATTTCGACCTGAATATAACTTCTATCTTGCTGAGTCAAAACGTCATTAGCAGCCTGAACTGATAATTCACGCATACGCATTAGCATTGAATTTGTCTGCTCAAGTGCACCCGACGCGGTTTGTATGAGGCTTATTCCGTCCTGAGTGTTATATAATGCCTTCTCCATGCCGAAAATACGGGATCTCATTGTTTCACTGATTGCAAGCCCGGCCGTATTGTCAACATCGGCAATTTTTGTGCGTAATCCCGTCGATAACTTCTCAAGTGAACGCTTCATAGCGAGTGAATTTCGCATCATTATTCTTTGTCCCATTAAAGAAGTTATATCGTGATTCATAATCATTGACATTCTAAATCATCACCTTCCTTGTGTGAAAAATTATCATCCCTGAAAAATTGTCCCCCGCCTTAACTTGTAATTGCCTGCTACTGCGGGGGAATATTCTATAATTTCATGTCGAGTAAATTCAAGCCCGACTTATTTAAAAATTTTTCGCGAATCTTTCTTACAAGACTCACGACTTTATCCGGCGGAAACTTGCGAATTATTGTCCCGTCCGAGCTGTTTATCACACTGACCTGAACTATATCAGCGTCATCTATAATATCATACTTGAGATAACGCATTTCAGAGGCCTTATCAAGCACTTCACTTTTTGCCTTGTCAGCTAACTGTTCGAGCTTTGTTTGCTGCCTTGTCTGCCGCGATTTATCATCAGAAATTTTTTTCTCGTTATTATTCTGTCTATGTTCGGGCAATTCCGCGCCTGCATTTCCAAGTATACGAGTCTTTATGACCTGACGCTGATGTTCTGCCGCAGCTGATTGAGTAAAAGCCGGAGGGGTATAATCCAGCTTCATAGATCAACCACCTGCTTCCGTTTGTTGTGTGCTGCCTCAAGATTAATATTATTATGCGCAAATTATTTATTATATAAACATAAATATGAAAAAAGGGAAGAGAGCTGCCCCCCTTCCCCCGTAAATTGCGCAATAAATTAAAATTGTCCTGAAGACTTCACAGATTAACGGATCAGGCTAAGGACGTTCTGCGGCTGCTGGTTAGCTTGTGCGAGCATTGAGTTACCAGCCTGAAGCATGATATTCAACTTCGTGAAGTTCATCATTTCCTTCGCCATGTCTGTATCGCGGATTCTGGACTCGGCACTGGTCAAGTTCTCGCTTGCCGTTGTCAAGTTGTTGGCCGTGTACTCTAATCTGTTCTGATAGGCTCCGAGATTGGCTCTCTGGGTCGAAACTTTATCGATAGCGTTATCAATAATAGTGATTGAGCGTGCTGCTCTGTCATGGCTCATTACGTTAACGCCGTCAAGTCCGAGCGCGTGAGATCTCATGTCGCCGATGTTCATGGCCATATCTTCGCCCTCATTTGCGCCGATCTGCAATACTGTTGTGTTGTCTGCAATATGCAGCGTGGTCTCCTGAGTTGATGACGAATACACAAACTTGTTGAGCTTGCTGTTCCATGACGCGTTAATGCCCTTCAGCGAGCTGAACTCGATATCAACGTTCTTGTCGATTAAGCCGTGAGCTACGTTACCGGTTACTTTCACGTTTGATGCGATTGTCTCGCCGGTGTGTGCGTTGCTTACGTCAACAGTAAATGTTGTCTCGGTTGCCTTCTGAATCGTGTTCAGTGAAAGCGCATTAAGAATGTTCTCATCGCCTGAAAGGGTGATCTCGCCCTCTTTGCCGGGAACTGCCGAGCGGATTAAGAACGTGCCTTCTACTGCCTCTGAATCTGTTGTAGCACCATTGACAAATGTTACAAATTTTGTAGCGTCGTCAACATATTGTGCCTGTCCAAGTCCCGTAGCGACTGCATTATTGAGCTTCTTTGCTACATCTCCGAGTGTGTCATATCCATAGAGCGTAACATTTGCTGTCTTGCCGTCTGCCTGATTGAGGGTGATCGTCTTCGCATCGTCAAGCATGAATACGCCCTCAGAGTTCCAGAACTTATCAAGATCGCGGAGTTTAACATCGTCTGTAGCAACTTTTCCGATATAAGCGGCATCGAAACTTGACAGTATTGTCTCATCTGCCAGAGTATTAAGTGCTCCGTTAGTATTCTTAAATGTGCTGTCAGTTGACATCTTAATGTCGCCAAGTTCAGCAACACCCGTTTTTTCATTCAGGAAATAAGACTTCAAATGAATATCAGTGTTCGATACCAAATCAGCATTAAGATTGTAATTAAGGGAATTGCCGTTGAACGGGCCGCCGTCCCATTTCTCTTCCCAGCTGCTGTCCATTATACCGTCGACTTGAATAGCCATATCAGGCGTAACATTATCGCTTTGTGCAGAAACGAAATAGACAAATTTTGCACCGTCACTAATTGCACCAATTCCGGCACTTCCAAGTGTTATTGTAGCTGAGTCTGTAGAATCGCCGCCAAATATCTGCGTCAGAGCTACACTATTTCCGCTAGAAGCTGAAAGAACGATATTATCCTGTGTGGCTGTCGTAGATACACCATTCTGAGAAAGAATGCTTGCTGTAGCCTTAAGAGTTACAGTCTGGTTAACTGCATTGACATCGGTAACCTCGAAAAGAATACTGGCGTTATCCTGAACAGCAGTCCCGGATGCATCTAATGCAAACGCATCGGTTGGAGGTACATATGTGGGAGTAGTTCCATATGCAATAGTACCTGTCGTAGGATTGCCGGAGTCTCCGCCGCCCTCATATACGATCTTGATACCTGGTGCAACTGAACCGTCATTAGTTATAGCAGTAAATGTTACTTGATCGCTATCTGCGGCAAATGTAGTTGTGAGGTTAATACCCTTCTGTCTTGCAGCTGTTATGATCTCATCTGCAACCCCTGCAAATGTACGGCCTGTATCAGAGTCGTCACCGCCGGCAAAATAAGTCCCTTGAGTGCTGCCAGTTACAGGAGATCCATTAGAACCGAAAATGTCAGCACCTGATGTTGACCAAATTTCCACGCCGTCTGTTGTCTGAACGCTAATTTTTGTAACGGGTGCAGTTGTTTGATTTAACGTTGTGCCTGTTGTTGTCGTTGTGCTGGTATATCCGCCGAGACCATAAGAACCGGTAAGTACGGGATCATCTGTCTGAAGTGCGTTACGATAAGTGAGTGTATAGCTGCCTGCTGCTACGTTATCGACAGCAACATCTTTAACGCCTGCGTCAGTATTAACGGACTTATTCATTACGACATTATCATGTTTAACTTTCATGATGTCTGACTTCTGAACTTCGCCCTGACCGGGATCTGCTTTTACGCGGATTTTGTAGTTGCCTTCAACAGAAACTTTCTGGCCGAACTGGTCAGTAGTACGGAGACCGCCGTTAATGATTGCCTTTGTCTCGTTGTCGTCGCTGCTCCAAAGTGCTGCTGCCTCGCCGTTAAGCAATTTTTTCTTGTTGAACTGGGTAGTGTTGCCGATTCTGGTGATTTCTTCGTTGAGCTGATCGATTTCAACCTGAATATAGCTTCTATCCTGTTGTGTTAAAGTGTCGTTTGCTGCCTGAACAGAAAGTTCGCGCATTCTCTGAAGTATTGAATGAGTCTCACTGAGTGCGCCTTCAGCTGTCTGAATTAAGCTGATACCGTCTTGAGTGTTGGCGACTGCTTTGTCGAGTCCTCTAATCTGTGCGCGCATTTTCTCGGATATTGCGAGTCCTGCTGCGTCGTCTGCGGCTGAATTGATACGAAGACCGCTAGAAAGTTTTGCGATTGACTTCTGCAGAGCGTTACTTGTGTTATTAACGATATTGTAACTCTGTAAAGCCGGTATATTGTGATTAATTACCATTGACATGGTTACAAACCTCCTTGTAAATTATAAAATGTCTCTTGCCTTCCATGTGTAAGAGACTGCCTAAAAATTTTTGCCTTCTCACATGATTCAGGCCTTCACTAATATGAACACTCGCGCCGGTTCTGTTAATGCTGTCTTAACCAGTGAGTCGGGCGTGCGCTTTGTTGCCTTATGCCCTGATTGCTGGGCTTTTTCCTTCTTACATTCACATTGTCGGTGCGTAGGTGAAAGGACTTTAGCGCGGGGAGAAAATTTTTTATGCTAAAATATTTCATTAGGGAGTCTTCCGTGATTTTTGCGGAATGGGATTCGCCCGGGTACATTTCCGGAGGCCTGATCTTCAGGTTGAAGGAGGTGAAAGCTGATGAGTAAAATAATAAAGCTCGTTAAGGCCGTTACAGACCTTATCCGAGCACTTGTAGCTTTTAGTCATACGTATTAGAGCTTATGCTTGAGACGGGACTTGCATTCCCGATTAAGCGGCTCTAGTTTCATTCAACGTCTGAGCTCCCCAGACGGTTTTATTATACACTATTTTATATTAACACATGATAAAATAATTTGCGGGGGAGTTCCTCGTGAAGTTTGCGAGGGAGGCCGCCGAAGGGGAAACCCTCCAATTACTGCAAAACTCGTACAGGCCATCACTGACCTAATACGAGCCGTTACGGAGTTAATCCGAATTCTGAAATCGCGTTAAATTCTCATCCTTGAGGCTTTATTGCTGAGGTGGGGATTCTCCAGACCCCGCTTCAGTGCAGCCTTGTTTTACTTGAATCGTCCTTACCTTTCCGGGACGGTTTTATTATACACTATTTTATTTGCTATTTATGCTAATATATTCTATAAATCAATAAATCAATAATTTATTTATATAGTCAGGAGGGCAAATTATATCATGATGAAATATTTGCAAAACATTGGGCGTTCGTTAATGCTGCCTGTTGCGTGTTTACCTGCTGCGGGGATTCTTTACGGCGTTGGCTACTGGATTGATCCGGCCGGCTGGGGAGCTAATAGTCTTGCTGCTGCGTTCTGTATTAAAGCTGCGTCGGCTATAATTGATCAAATTCCTGTTTTATTCGCAATCGGAGTATCAATCGGAATGGCTTCGGATAAAGACGGGACTGCGGCACTTAGCGGGCTTGTTTCGTGGCTCATGATTACGACTCTATTATCGACTAATGCAATTGCTATGTATATGGGAGTCGAGGCTTCACAAGTTCCTGCGGCATTCGGGAAGATTCAGAATGCTTTTATCGGGATTCTTGCGGGCTTAATCGGTGCGGGCTGCTATAACTCTTTCAAGGATACACAAATGCCGGACTTTCTTGCGTTTTTCAGCGGCCGCCGTTGTGTTGCGATAATCACTGCTGTAGCGTCAATTATTACGTCTATAATTCTTTATTATTTATGGCCATTGCTTTATAACGCGTTAATAAATTTCGGCGAGTCAATTATAAATCTCGGTCCGCTCGGTGCAGGAATTTACGCGATGTTGAACAGGGCATTAATACCGCTTGGCCTCCATCATGCATTAAATGCTGTCTTCTGGTTCGACACGGCGGGAATAAATGACTTAAGCAATTTCTGGGCAGGAACGGGGACTCTCGGCGTTACAGGAATGTATATGACTGGATTCTTCCCTGTTATGATGTTCGGACTTGTTGCCGGAGCTTATGCAATGTACAGAGCCGCTAAACCCGCAAAAAAGAAAATCGCAGCAAGTTTATTAATGGCCGGTGCCTTTGCCTCGTTCTTCACGGGAATAACTGAGCCCATAGAATTCGCCTTCATGTTCTTAGCTCCCGGATTATATTTGATTCATGCATTATTGACGGGAATTTCCGCGATAGTCTGTGCTTATCTGCCGGTTCGGTGCGGATTCAATTTCAGCGCGGGAATGATTGATTATATTCTCAGCTTTAAAGCTCCTATGGCTGTAAATCCTTTATTAATTATTCCGATCGGGCTCGTATTCGGAGTGATTTATTATTTCGTGTTCGCTTGGACAATTAATAAATTTGATCTCAAGACTCCCGGACGTGAAGACGATGAGGAGTCAAGCGCGAAAAAAGTTAAACTCTCAAATAATAATTTCACGGAAATGGCGCGGGGGATTCTTGAAGGACTCGGAGGCTTTGAGAATTTGCAGGAATATGATTACTGCGCTACTAGAATAAGAGTTACTGTTAATGATAATAGCAAGATTGACGAGAATAAATTAAAATCTTCGGGAGCACTGGGAGTCTTCAGGCCGTCAGAAAAAAATATTCAGGTAGTAATCGGCACAAAAGTACAGTTTGTATTTGACGAACTCAAGAAATTAGCCGGTAAGTAAGAAAATTTTATTATGCCTCTCTGTAAAACGGGGGGCAATTTTTTTTTGCAGTAAATTTATAATATACTTACTTAATAATTATATATATAAATATGGAAGGAAGATTTAATTTGAAATTTGCGAAATTGATCAAAGCGATTTATATTTTTGCGGCGGTTCTGCTGGTTATAAGTCCAGTCAATGCAGAAATTATATCAGGCGGCTATACAGTAAACAGCGAACATTATGACCTGATAAAAAGAGTCTTCAAATTTCCTTCTGCTGTCAGTGTAAAGAATGACGGACTCGATGTTGATATTGATATTCCAGCAAGATTTTATTACTCGGACGGATTTTTTGCGGAAGATCCATATAAATATAATACTCATTTAGCGACGGCTTCCCTTTGTCTGGCTATGGCGGGATTCTATTCAAACGAGGGCGGCACAGGAAAACTCGCGGATTATTCAAACAAATGGGTAAATATTTATCAATTTATGCAGGATATTGGCGTGAATGCCGGAGATATTTTCAGGAATAATTATAATTCTATTCAGCCTCAAACTGACAGTATAGGTGTAACAATCGGAAGTAAACAGCTGAAAAATGGCCGTAAATTAATAATAATTTCGATTCGCGGTTCAAACTATGAGAAAGAATGGGCAAGTAATGTAACTCTAGGAACGTCCGGAGAAGCTCAAGGTTTTGCAAATGCTGCTGATATAGTTTTCGAGTCAATTAATAATTACATAAATAATAAGAGTCTCGCTCAAGAAATTAACTCGGGACAAATTGATTTCTGGATTTCGGGTTATTCACGAGCCGGAGCAACTACAAATCTTACTGCAAAACGCTTAATTGATAAATACGTTACTAAGGGCGGGAATAGAGTTTTTGCTTACTGTAACGAGGCACCGCAGGGAGGTATAACAAGCGCGGAAAATTCAAACTCTGATTATACTTGCATTCATAATATAATTAACAAGAATGATCTTGTGCCTTATGTTGCGCCTAAAAATATGTCATTCAAACGTTACGGAGTCGATCACTATATTCCCGGTTCAGACGCGAATTATACGGGCGGAAATTCTGATAATGCATTTTACGAGGCTGATTCAGGGCAATATTCAACGATTAAAAATAAAATGCGGACTCATCTTGCTGCTATAAATCCTAATATAAAATTTTCTGACAGCTTCACAACTTACGGAATAGATACCGGAGTATTTAGTTTTTTCAACGATAAGAAATTTATCAAGACCGGCGATTTTCTGTTAATGAATAATTTTCTCGATCCCTTTCTTGATAGATTAATAGAATGGTCAGGCACAAACCGTGAAAAATATGTCAGTAATCTTCAAACGGCATTTCGTGATTATATGGCTATAATTTATGATGCCAGTACTGCACAGATCGAGCTCTTAAATGAGAGACTGCGGAAATTATGGGATATTGACGTAGGAAAATCTGACGTAATCGGCATTGTATGGTACGCGCTGGGAGAATGGGATAAACCTGATTTCAAGCACAAAGAATATTACACGAATAAATTAATTAACCTGCTCGAAAAAAATAAATGTTATGACGCTCTGAAACTCACTAACTCAGTAAAAGACAAACTCATGAGAATAGACCTCCCGAAAATTCTTGATTTTATTATGACGTTTGCTTCTGTAGATTACCGCAATAATTTATATAGCACTAAAGGATTGACTCAAATTTTAACGTTTGCTAATAACTCTAAGAATATTTCAATGAATCATTATCCCGAAGTTATACTTGCATGGCTGAGAGCTCAAGACTCTTTATATGACAACGAAACAAGCCAAGTTACTGCAAAAAATTATACGCCCGTTCAAATAAGTTTATTAAATAATAATTCAAGCGATGTAATTACTAATATTGCTGAAATCCCCGAATTATTCATAGAAAGAGGCTCAGACCCTAAGGCAGCACTACCCGATAAAGTAACAGCAGGTTATACAAACGGGACTATAACAGAACTTGCTATAACATGGGACTATTCAAAAGTAAAATATTATTCGCCGACTCATAAATTAGACGGTGATTTATGGCAGGAAGTCGATAATTTAGAAGTTGCCTTACATGAGCCTGACCCTTTACGAGCAATTTTTACCGGCCAAGTGAATATAAATAATTCAAGCACTGACATTACAGCAAACGTATATATTTCAGGAGCTGACAGACTCGACCCGCCCGACTCCTCGCTGCATGATGGAGAATATAACGGCCCTCAAAAAGTTTTGTTAAGCCGCTCAAATGGTGAAAGCAATAATATTTATTATATGATTTCCGAAATTGTAGAATATGAAGACGGATCACACGGAGGCGGGGGGAATTTGCCTAAACTCTATATAGGAGAAATTACAATCGGTGAATACGGACTCACTGAAGAGAAACAATATCATCTTATAGCATATACTGAAAGCCAAGAAGACAACACAGCAGACAGTGAGACTCTAATATGGTATATCAAGATTAAGCCCTTGCAGTCAGAAGATTTAACGAGCGAATATGCAAGCAATACTACAGCAAAAATATTTACTCTTTCAAGAGATTTTGCGGTCTGCTGGCGTGTTGATAAAGAAAATATAACTTTTTCAGAGTCAAATAATTCTGATTCTGATTCAGAGAAGGCAGGCAACTCAATATTTATTAACAGTCCTTCAGAGTCAGAGAATATCGCAGCGAAAATCTTTAATTTCTCAGTAGTAACTATAGCAGGCACAACAAAACGCGGAGTCTATCAAATTCCCGTTCAGATTTCTACGGACGGCGGAGAGTCTTGGCTTAATGAGAAAATAATAACCGTTTGAGCTCGCAAGAAATTCCGGCGATAATGAATCAGAAATAATAAACTTTTCCGGCGGTTCGGGCGGAGGCTGTAATATCGGCTTGAGTGTATTCGCGCTCTGTCTTGCATTGTTAATCATGAGACGTGAATCACACTAAAAAATTTTTATGAGTCATTGCCCTTGCGATTCAGTTCGTGAGGGCGTTATTTTTTCCGGCATTCATAATACAATATCAGCAATATATTTATTATTTATTATTTATTCAGAAGGGGCTATATAATCATGAGAGTCTATATCACAAAAAATTATGACGAAATGAGCCGTAAAGCTGCTAATATAATTTCTGCGCAGATAATTCTTAAACCTGACTGCGTACTGGGACTTGCTACAGGGGCGACTCCGCTGGGAATATATAATCAATTAGTCGAATGGTATAACAAGGGCGATCTAAATTTTTCAGAAGTCATCACTATAAATCTTGACGAGTACAGGGGACTCGGTGCAGAGAGCGAACAGAGTTATATATCTTACATGCGCAAAAATTTATTTGACCGGGTCAATCTCAAGAGCGAAAATGTACACTTGCCGGACGGTAGAAATTTAGACAGTATAGAGGCCTGCAGATTATATAATAATTTACTCGCAAAAATAGGCCGTCAAGACTTGCAATTATTAGGGCTCGGCAGAAATGGGCATATAGGCTTTAACGAACCCGGCGAATTTTTCGAGAAAGATGTTCACTGCGTCGAATTAACACAAAGCACTGTAGACGCTAATAAAAAATTTTTCCAAGCCGGCAAAGAAGTCCCGACTCATGCGTACACTATGGGAATAAGATCAATCTTGCGTGCTAAAAAAATTTTAGTTGCTGCTTCAGGTGAAGACAAGGCCGACGCGGTTTATAAAGTTTTTTACGGGGCTGTAACTCCTAAAGTACCCGGCTCAATTCTGCAATTACATAATGATGTTATACTTGTCTGTGATGAGGGGGCTTTCTCGAAATGCAAAATTATATAATCACGAACGGTTTTATTTTCAGGCCGGACTGCAATTTTCACACGGGGGATCTTTACACATCAAGCGAATTCATAACGGGCGAGTCAAATTCTGACGCAAAAATTATTGACGCTCAAGATTTATATATAATTCCGGGACTCACTGATATTCACTTTCACGGCTGTAAGGGTCATGATTTCTGCGATGGAACTATAGAATCTCTCAAAGCAATTACAGAATATCAAAACTCTATCGGAGTCGCTAATATATGCCCGGCAAGTATGACTCTCCCGGAAAATGAATTAACACGAATCATGAAAAACGCCGCAAAATTTCACGAGACCTGCCCGGCACTTGTCGGAATAAATTTAGAAGGCCCGTTTATATCTCGTGCAAAAATGGGAGCGCAAAATCCTTCTTATATAATAAGGCCTGACTCAAAAATGTTAGCCCGCCTTCAGAGTTCAGCGAATAATTTAATAAAATTTGCCGTAATAGCTCCTGAAGTTGACGGGGCATTTGATTTTATTAACGAGTCTAAGAATATCGCAAAAATTTCTATAGGTCATACAGCCTGCGATTATAATATTGCTGATAAAGCATTCAAGCTCGGAGCCGAACACGTTACGCACTTATATAATGCAATGAACGGAATTAATCACAGAGAACCCGGCCCGGTGATTTCAGCACTCGAAAATAAAAACGTAATGATCGAGTTAATTTGCGACGGGATTCACGTTGACCCGGCTGTAATGCGAATGACTCTAAAACTTTTCGGCGATGATAGAGTTATATTCATAAGCGACTCAATGGAAGCTGCAGGAATGCCGGACGGAGTTTATGAACTGGGCGGGCAGAAAGTTATAAAAAATGGCGATAAGGCACTATTACAGGATAATAAAACAATTGCGGGAAGTGTTACGAGTTTGACTCAAGGAATGATCAAGGCAGCAAAATTTATGAATATCAAACTAGAAAGCGCGGTAAAATGTTCAGCCGTGAATCCTGCTAAAGCTATAAATCTTGACGCGGGAATAATAGCACCGGGCAAGCTAGCAAATTTTTTCGCACTCGACAAAGATTTTAATATCAAATGGGTAATGAATCGCGGGATAATTATTTAATAATAAATTCCCAGTCTGAATCTCTTAAGCAAGACTCAAACTGGGAGAATCTTATTTTATTATTGCAAGAGAAATATTATCACCGATCGGCATTTTATGAAGTTTTGCGCCGAGTTCGAACTCAAAATCTTTTACTGCCTGCTCAACATTTGGATATGCATCGCTGAAATAATCATGAATGAGAATAATTCCGCCATTAGACATTAACGGATAAAAGAATCTCAATCCCTGCAAAGTAGGCTCGTATAAATCCATATCAAGATTTACAAATGCGAACGAGTCATTAATTCCCTGCGCAGTATCTGGGAATCTTCCGACTTTGAGAATTATATTATCTTGATTGGGCATTTTGGCGAGGACTTCAGAAATATTTACATTTTTCATATAGTCAGCTGAAGTCATTGACTCTTTTTGTTCTCGTGAAATATCATAATCAGTGAAGCCGTCAAATGTATCGAATAAATAACACTTTCTATCAGGAAAATTTTTATTGATGTGTTTTGCAAAATCTCCCTTATAAACTCCGGCCTCTGCTACTGAACCGCAAATATTTTCTTTATAGACTCTTTCGGCGAATCTCTGAAGGAATAATATACGCGCTTGCATGAGAATTTGCACAAAGGTTTTATTAATTCTATGTTCAGGAATTCCTAAATTTTTTAGCTGTTCAGAAACTTCATCAAAACCCATTGACGTGCCTAGAATAACAACAACATCATCAAGTGATTTCAATATTTCAGGTGAGCGGACTTCTAAACCTAGTACCCCCCCCCCCCCCTGCGTATTTTGTCGTATCATTGTCCACGAAACATAGCACATCGTAATAATTTTTTGCCATGTTATAGACATGTCTTCCAGTGCTGCCAACTCCCCAGCAAATAGCTTTCTGCAATTTTTTGACCTCCTATAAAATTATTAATAAATCCCCGCCCGATATATTTTCAGACTCAGACGGGGAATAAATTTTTATGCTGATTTCTGCAATACTTCTATACTTTCTCCGGTCTTAATGCACTTGGCCGGACATTTCGCCGCACATCTTCCGCACTTAATGCACTTGGATTGATCTATTACGGCTAAATTATTATTTATCTCTATAGCTTGAGCAGGGCAAATCTTAGCACATACTCCGCAGCCTATACAGCCAGCACTGCAAACACTTTTTACTGCCGGGCCCTTCCAGTGTGAATTACAAGCTACAATAATATCTGCTGTAACAGGCTCAAGACACAACATAGCTTTAGGGCATGCCTCAACACAAGCTCCGCAGCCTACACATTTTTTAATATTGACTTTAGGGAGACCGTCTTCACCCATTGAGAGCGCGCCGAACTGACAGACTTTAACACAAGTTCCCAGCCCTACACAGCCAAACGGGCAGGCATTCGGAGATCCCCCGGGAATTGTTACAGCCGAGCGGCAGTCGTTAATCCCTTCATAGACTAATTGACGCGGTGAACACTCTTTTGTGCCTTTGCAGCGTAAAAACGCTCTTAACGGTACAGACTCGCCCGCAGCAACTCCCATGATGGCCGCAATTTTTTCTGTTACTGCAGCTCCGCCGACCGAGCATTTATTTACCGGCGCACCCTCGTTAACGACTCCTGAAGCGTACCCATCACAGCCCGGATAACCGCAGCCCCCGCAATTTGCCCCCGGTAATGCCGCACGAATTAAGCCGATTCTCTCGTCCTGATGTACTCTGAAGACTATAGAAGCTACAGCAAGAAGGACTCCAAAGATTCCGCCCATTATTCCCATTAAAGCAAGAGGTGCAATCATTACGTGTGAAATATTCATATTTATATAAGCCTCCCTACTTTATTTTATTATTCCGGTGAATCCCATAAAAGCTATTGACATTAACCCAGCTGTAATTAACGCCATCGGGAGTCCCTTAAGAGCTGCCGGCATTCCCTCATTCTCTTCTATGCGTTCACGAATTCCAGCCATTAAAGAAATCGCAAGCAAGAATCCCAGTGACGAACCTAACGCGTTTACAAGTGATGCCGCCAAACCGTAGCCCTCATTCATGTTTAAGACTGCTACACCGAGAACTGCGCAATTTGTAGTAATCAAAGGCAAAAAGATTCCCAGTGATTTATACAGAGTCGGATTTAATTTCTTTAATGCAAGCTCAACAAATTGAACTAGGGCAGCAATTACTAATATAAATGAAAGTGTATATAAATATTCAAGATGTAGGGGAACTAGCAAATAATTATAAGTCAGCCATGTCATTAACGACGCAAGCACGATAACGAACACAACAGCCGCGCCCATTCCCTGAGCAGTCTTCAATTTCGAGCTAACACCCATAAACGGACAGCAGCCGAGAAAGCGAGACAATAATATATTATGCACAAATATAGAGCTCAAGAATAACAAAAATAGTTCTGTCATAGTCATAATTATTTCGCCTCACATTCTAGTTTCTCGGATTCAGACTTCCCGCAGAATTTCGCCATTGCGCAGCAGCCGCAGCCGCTCGCCTCAGCAGGTGCCGCCCCGATTCCCTTTGCCCGTGCCTGAATAGCCTTAAATGCCGCCATACAACAGCCAAGAACTATAAAGCCGCCCGGTGCAAGTACTATTAACATAGCAGGCTCAAAGCTCACTACAGGATTCCCGAACCATGTCCCCGCGCCTAAAATTTCACGGATTGATCCAAGAAACATTAACGCAATCGTAAAGCCGAGTCCCATTCCTACACCGTCAAGAATTGAAGCGAATACCCCGTTTTTTGACGCAAAAGCCTCCGCTCGTGCAAGAATTATACAATTTACGACAATTAACGGAATAAATATTCCCAGCGATTTATTTAACTCTGGCGCAAATCCCTTCATTAAGAATTCTATAACTGTAACAAATCCTGCTATGACGACTATAAAAATGGGAATTCTTACTTCATCAGGCACTATCTTGCGCAATAAAGAAATTACAGCATTTGACGCAATTAATACAAAAGTTGCTGCGATTCCCATTCCGAGCCCGTTTGCTACACTCGTAGTAACTGCCAAAGTAGGACAAAGCCCTATACACTGCACAAAGGTCGGATTATCTGAGAGAATCCCATTTGTAATTATTCTAAAATTGCTCCGGCTCAATTTATTCTACCCCCTTCAAATTAGCATTCCAGTATTCGACAGCGGCATTTACTCCGGTTGTTACTGCATTTGATGTTATAGTTGCTCCGGAAATTGCGGCGATCTCGTCGGGATTACTTGCTGAACCTTTAACGACTTTTAACGGGAATGATGATTTATTATTAAATTGTCCGTAAAATTCCGGCTCTGTTGACTTTGCACCGAGTCCCGGAGTCTCTGAATGATTCAAAATATTTATTGCTTTAACTTGGCCGTCTTTAGTGACTCCGACGATATAATTAATTATTCCGCCGTAACCCTTTGAATTTATTGATAGACACCAGCCGACAAGCCCGGACTCGTTTTCTGCTTTGAAGACTGACTCGACAAATTCATTTGATTTAACTTCATAGTCAGAAAAATTCTTACCGTCGGGCATAACATTTTGAAATGCTGCGTTTCTTGCTGCTAGTTCCGTCTGCTTTATGGCCTGCTCCGTGAAATTCTGAACGAGTCCCAGTATTAACCCAGTAACAGCAGTAACCGCTAATAAAGTCCCGCCTAAATGTATAGCTTTCTTCATTACATCGCCGAATGATACAGAGTCATTTATTTTTTCAGACATGATTATTTGCCTCCCATTCTCTTGAAGAAATTGCTTTTAGGCGCACCCAGTACTACAGGAGCTGTATATTTGTCGATTAAGGGCACAGCTATATTCATTATCAAAATTGAGTAAGAAACTCCTTCAGGATAACCGCCGAACGTTCTTATTAAGGCAGTCAGCAAACCGCACCCGAAAGCGTAAATATATTGTCCCTTTGCCGTCATCGGTGAAGTTGTATAATCAGTTGCCATGAAAAACGCTCCGATTAATAAACCGCCTGTTACGATTTCATATGAAGGGTAAAAGCCGCCGCCGTGATTGAATAATCCCGCTAAAATTGCAGTAGTCGCGATATATACAACGGGGATTCGCCATGAGATTACTTCTTCCCAGATTAAATAAATTCCGCCGAGAATTAATAATATTGAACTCGTCTCACCTATACAGCCGCCCATGTTGCCGGCCAGCATATTCCAGCATGAAGGAAGATTTGCTACACTCCCGGCCTTCATTGCAGCTAAAGGAGTCGCCCCTGAAATTCCCTGCACTGTCCACGTAGTCATAGCAGTAGGCCAAGAAATTAACATCATTGCTCGTGCAGCTAGTGCAGGATTTACGATATTACAACCTATTCCGCCGTAAAATTCTTTAACGATTATGATCGCAAAGACACTCCCGCAAATCGCCATCCAAATCGGAATAGTAGGCGGCAAATTATAAGCAAGCAATAAGCCTGTTACTACGGCCGATAAATCATTTATAGTGCTTTTACGGTGCATTATAAATTTATCCCATATGAATTCACTTAAGACACAAGCAATTATGCAGGCTGCTATTACTGCGAGAGATCTTAGGCCAAGAAAATATATTCCCGTTATTCCCGCTGGTATGAGCGCAGATATTACCATGCACATAATTTTGCGTGTACTAAACTCTGAATGCACATGAGGTGAAGAAGATACTACAAGTTTTGCCATGATATTATTTCGCCTCCTGTTTTTCCTGTTTTGCTTTGGCTGCGGCGGCTGCTTTACGTCTCATTGCGGTAACTGCTGCTTTACCGTCTTTACAGCTTTGAGTCAAATGTCTTGACGCCGGACATGCATATGCACAACACCCGCACTCTATACAGTTCATGCCGTTATGAGCCTCAAAAGTTTCATAATCTCTGCGTCTGACTGCGTGATCTAAAAACGTGGGCTCTAAGTGCATAGGGCAGGCCTCAACACATTTTGCGCACCTGATACAGGCTGACTCTTCAGCAAGATACGCTAATTTCTTAGTGAGTGCGAGAATTCCCGACGTGCCTTTAACAACGGGGACATCTATAGAACGCATTGCAAGTCCCATCATAGGCCCGCCAGCAAGAATCTTAACGGGTTCAGCCTTGAATCCTCCGCAGTAATTAGTAAGTTCACGAATACAGAGTCCTAAAGGTACCTGCAAATTTTTAGGCTCGCTTATTGCGTCTCCTGTTACAGAAATTACGCGCTCGGTCAGCGGCTTCCCTTCTTCGATTGCCTTGCATATCTGCCAAGTTGTCCGAGTGTTAAGAATTATGCAGCCTACATCAGCAGGCAAGGCAGGAACTACGGGAATTTCTTGACCAGTTACAGAATAAATTAACATTTTTTCCGCGCCCTGAGGATATTTAACTTTGTGAGGCATGACTTTAATACGCGGGTTATTATTGTGTTCACTCATGATTTTAATAGCTTCGGGCTTGTTATTCTCGATTGCTATGATTCCCTGAGCTTCCGGGAATATCTCAAGGGCATAACCGAGTCCGCGTATAATCTCATCGGGCGACTCAATCATTAGGCGGTTATCACAGCTTAAATATGGCTCACACTCGGCAGCATTCACTATGACCCATTTAATAACTTTTCCGGGCGGAGGCGATAATTTTACGTGAGTCGGGAAGCAAGCTCCACCGAGTCCGACAATTCCGGCCGAACGAATCAATTTCACGTATTCACTGGGAGCCGGCTTGTGTCCTAACTCGTCAAGTAAAGACGGCGCAGGAGTATACTTCCCGTCGCTTGTGATTACTATACAATTTTCAATACTTCCTGATACTGTCATGTGCGGTGCGATTTCTTTTACGACTCCGGAAACAGCCGAGAAAATCGGAGCTGATACAAATGCATCAGAGTCAGCAATTTTTTGTCCCGCTTTGACCTCATCACCCTTAGCCACGATTGGAGCACAGGGCGCGCCGATATGCTGAGATAAAGGATAAACAAAATCACGCGAGTCTTCAGGCCGTAAAATTTCTATTGCCTTATTCTCCGTATATGCCTTACCTTCAGGCGGATGGACTCCCCCTAAAAAACTTGGCAGGTTCATATTAATATAAACACTCCCCTCAAAATATGAAAAAATTTATTAAATATGATTTTACTGTATTATAGCTTATATTTACACAAAAAATTTTCTGCTTTTCGTGTTTTATTTTTATTATCGTGTAAAATATTTCTAGTGATTTATTAATTTATTCTTGATTAGATTCACGCATTTATGAAATTTTTAGCAGCTGATAAAATTTTATAGCAATTACAAATATATACTTTCACGAGATATTTTGCTGATAAATATATATGCTCATATTTGCGCGAATGATAACAATAATAATTAATGTGATTTATATTATCTTCATGGTAAAATATCACTTTGCTTACAAAAATTGTAGGAGTTGAATTATCAAATGGTAACAATTAGAGATGTAGCACGGCTTGCAGGGGTGTCTGTTGCTACTGTTTCTATAGTAATGAACAATAAATCCAAGGAGCGTTCTATACCTGAATCGACTCAGGAAAGAATCAAAGATGCAATGCGTGAACTCGGTTATCAGCCAAATTTAAGCGCGCGCCGTCTTCGTTCAAAATATAAGCAGTCCCCTGTAATTGCTTTATTCTGGCCGCTTGATTTTCGAGTCAATTTGCTTGCGAGTTTAATTAATTCTTTATCACATGAGATAAAATCTTCAGGCTTTGATTGCGAACTCGTAATACAGTCTTATGAGTCCGGGAATCTTGAAGCATTTGACGACGATTTGACAAAACGGGGCTATAACGGCGTAATAATAGGCGCGTGCACTGAAGACGATATAAAGCATTTAGAGACAATGAGTCTATTAATGCCGGTCGTGTTAATTAATCGCGAATCTGAAAAATTTTCGACTGTATCAATCGATAATGACTCGCTCGGAAAAATGGCAGCTCGTGAATTTGTCAGAAAGGGAATTCACTCAGCCGGAGTCTTTGCGTCAAATAACGGCTATTTATCGTCAAATTTGAGGGTAGCGGCTTTCTTGAAACAATGCAAATATTACGGTGTCAATGTCGAATACGAGAATATTATCAGGAATGAAAGCACACTAGACGGCGGATATTACATTGCGGCGGATTACTGCGAACTCAAGAATAAACCGAAAGCAGTATTTTGTGATTCTGACTCTATTGCTGTAGGAGCTTTGAAGGCCTTTCACGATTTGAATGTAAATGTGCCTAAAAATTTAGAGATTCTCACAATAGATTTAAACTCGTCGGGAATAAGCGCGTATTCTTTGCCGTCATTAAGTGTTATAGAGCTGCCAAATGACGAAATAGCACGCAATATAATTAAAATCTTGAGTAAAAAAATTTCTGCGGGGTCATTTACTCCGGAACATGCACTAATTCAGCCGAGATTGATTCTCCGTGAAAGTTTTGCATAATTAATAACAGGACAGGCTCATTTTTCCGAGTCTGCCCTGAAAATTTCTATTAAATCACTCAAATTCATAGCGAGAAAGAATTTATTTTGCTGCCACTTAAGCCCCGTTTTGCCTGAGATAAAATCTTGAAAATTTTTTAGTTCGGGGGGTGCTAGACTGGCTTTATTAATCATGCATAAACTATCGCGAGCAGTGAATATATAAAAATTTTTCTCGTCATGAATTAACTTGTGCAAATCTTTGTAATAAATTTTCATGCTGCCTTCACCTGAAATATTTATAAACTCGTCGAGAAATTCATATTTCATAACAGGAAATTTTTTGCGGGCCTGTAAAACTTTATCGGCCGTTGCTTGAGCTGGGAAGTCAGGAGTCGACACCAGCCACGCTCCGACTAATAATAATAAGCCTTTCGCCCATAATGCTATATTCGCCGCCACGCAAATAATTATCATGAATAAACCCGCGCAAAATCTTAGAATAATTCTCGCTTTATAATAAGTGTAATAATTCGTCCTGTATAAATCTTGAATAGTTTTCGAGTCGTGTTCAATATTTGCACGGTAAAAGCAGCTTGACATTTTTATTTGCTCATCAAGTTATTTAGTGCCTTGATTAACGGCTGGATTCTCTTGTCGGTTGCTGGTTTAGTTATTGCGTCTGACGCTGTGATTCTGCTGCCCCAGTATTGAGAGTTGTGTTTAACGCTGATCCCTATTACTGAGCCTTCAAGAGATAAGCCCGCAAAAAGTCCCTTGCTGATTGAATAACTGTAAATTGATGCCTTTGCCTGCGCGTCAGTTGCTGCCTCTGCTCGTCTTCCTACAGGACCAGCTGCTATGGCAATATCTCCGCCCAGTTTTGTTTTACTGTTAAGGAATGCACGGACTCCGCGTTCATTTATTACTGAGAGTAAAAGAGAAACACTCTCAACTCCGATCTGAAAGCCTACAGAAGGCCCGCCGATATTGTAGAAACTCGGTCCGTACCATTTGCCGTCTTTCTTTACGAGAATTAAGCCCTCACCGTATGAGCCCCCGAATCCAAAGCCCGCTTTGAACATTGAGGGAACTATTGCGACCGCGTATGAACTTCTTAGTGATGCAGCCATATCTGACGCGTCAGAATGTGAAGCTATCTCGTTTATCATTGCCGTAGAAGACGATATTAAACTCTCTGCGTCTCCAAATGCCGCACTCGCCGTGAATGCAGTGATTATTAATACAAGTAAAGCTAATTTTTTCATGCTAAAATTTACCTCCGAAAAAAATATTGTTTATATTATAGCCCAGTTAATTATATTTCAAGATTGATAATTAGCGAGTAAAATATTTATATACTTACTGTGTATAATGTGATTAACGAGAAAGAAACGCGCGGATTTTGCCAAATGTAAGACTCATATATTGATTTGTCGGCTTGCTGTGAAAATTTATATTATTTGCAGGGTGTAATTTGCAGTAAAGTATTTCTCATAATTGCGGCTTGCTATGTTGTTATTATATTTTATAGCAAAATTTTTCAGGCTTATATACAAGAAATAAAATAATTCTCTTGCTTAATTCATGACCGGCGATTAATATATTTTATAGTTTACAGAAAGGAAGATTTTGACATGATTCAAGAAATAAAATCAGCTCCTAGCATTAAAGAACTCGCCGCAATCGTTGATAATTTAGGCGATAATGTTGATAATGAGACTTTACGCGCTGTTCAGGACACATTGAATAACTTGACCGAGCGGGCATTATATAATCTCAAGAATGACTCCGATAAATTAATTTGCGATAAAAATTTGTCTGAAGTCGAGAATTTTGTCAAGTCCGAATCCGCCAAACTTCAGGACGAAATAAAATCAGTAATCACTGACGACTATGCATTATTGAATCGGGTTAATTCACGAGCTGACGAGATTATTAATGCCGTATCAGAGAATTTAAAGCGAATGACTCAGCAAATTATCTCGGCTCAAAGTACAGCAGATTTAAAGCAGTTCGCCGCCGCAAAAAATCCCGTTATAGCTAAAAATGTCGGTGAAGTTCTCACAAAATTTGTCAGTGCCAGACTCGAAAAATTAAAGAGTGATATTAACTCGCTTATCATGAGCAAGAAATTTAACGAGGCCGAGTCGCTGATTAATTCAGAAGGCGCGCAATTAAAGCAGGATATTGTAAACGGGGACTCAAATTTAATTAATCAGGTCAATAATTTAACGCAGGAACTCAAGAAAAAAGTATCTGACGCAAAACCGGGCTTTATGCGGGCACTATTCACGTTTATATTTGTAGCTGCGATTATAGCCGGAGGGGTGTATTTATTCGATAATTATTATAATGACGGACAAATCACTCAAACTGTTAAAGATTTATTCATTGAGTTATCAAGCAAGTTAAACGCGAAATAAATTCACTCAAAAATGGGACTTGGCCGCAAATGACTGAGTCCCGACCCGCTCACCCGCCGCAAAATTTGCCTTACAAGTTATAATTATTGACTATATAAATATTAAAGGAGTTAATAAATATAATATGCAGCATTTTGATACACTCATAATCGGAGGAGGCCCCGCGGGGTTAATGGCTGCTGTTCGTGCGTCATCGATCGGGCAAAAAGTTATAATCGTTGAGAAAAATGAGAAACTCGGCGAGAAATTATTACTTGCTGGGCGGGGACGGTGTAATTTTACTAATGCGGAACCTGACATAAATAATTTTATTGCTAAATACGGCGACAAGGGCAAATTTTTATATTCAGCTTTTAGCAAGTTCGGACCTCATGAGACAATGTCATTTTTTGCGAGTCACGGAGTCGACATCATAGAAGAACGAGGCAAAAGAGTCTTCCCGGCATCCGGAGGCGGTCAAAGGATTCTAGACACTCTTATAATGCAGTGCAGAAAATATAACGTGAAAATTTTTCGCTCAAATCCCGTCAAAGCTCTCAAGATAAAAGATTCACGCGTAAATTACATAATCACAGAGAATGAAGAAATCAGCGCTGATAAATATATTATTGCAACAGGCGGCAAATCTTATCCCAAAACAGGCTCAACAGGGGACGGATATAGACTCGCTCAGCAAGCCGGACACACTATAACAAAATTATTTCCTGCACTTGTACCAGTTAAGACTCAAGAAATTTGGCCGAGACTCGCAAGCGGGTGCGATCTGAAAAATGTAAGATTGACGGTAATACGCGACGGCAAAGAAATTGATAATCGATTCGGACAAATGGAATTTACTAATTTCGGAGTGAGCGGGCCTATTGTAATGGATTTAAGCTCATTTATTCCCGAATGGCAGGAAGGAGCGCAAAGTTTAGAGTTTTCGCTTGATTTAAAGCCTAGTCTTACTCACGGGATATTAATAGAACGAGTCAATCGCGAAATCAAAAAATTTTCAGGCCGCAAAAGATTCGCAGGTCTAGCGCGTTCACTCGTTCCCGCAAAATTAACGCCTTTGATTCTGGAACTCTCAGACATTCCGCATGATAAGCCTATTGAATATATCTCAAGTGAAGAAATTTTTGAGTTCGTGAAGCTGCTTAAAGATATTAGAATGCACATTAACGGGCTATGGAGCTTTAATAATGCAGTAGTTACTAACGGCGGAGTCTCTCTCAAAGAAATAGAGCCGTCAACTATGAAGTCAAAACTATGCGATAATTTATACTTTGCCGGTGAAGTATTAGACTTGAACGGGCCTTCAGGAGGGTTTAATCTTCAAATTTGCTGGAGCACAGGTTATATATCAGGGAGCGTGAATTAAAATGTTATTAGTAATCGACGCAGGAAATACGACAATTGCAGCGGGAGTCTTTGACGGTAATAATTTAATTGCACATTGGCGGCTGTCTTCAATTTCTCGGACATCGGACGAATTCGGCTTATATTTGCGGGAACTGCTTGCGGCTCAAAATATAAATCACTCGTCAATCACTGGCGCGGCGTTTGCTTCTGTAGTGCCTTCTTTGGATTTCGCTATAACTGAAGCAATCAAGCAATATTTTAATATTACCCCTTTACAAGTTAATTCAGAGACTGACACGGGGCTTGAATTGCGCGTAAAGAATCCTAGTGAAGTCGGAGCAGATAGAATCGTAAATGTCTTTGCTGGACTTCATAAATACGGCTCGCCTTTGATAGTCGTAGATTACGGCACGGCTATAACATTTGACTGCATTTCTCCGGAGGGTGCATATTTAGGCGGAGTAATTGCCCCCGGTCTTGTTTCGGGAATCTCGGCTTTATTCTCAAAGGCTGCTAAATTGCCTCAAGTCTCGCTTTCTATTCCTGAAAGAGTTATCGGGATTAACACAACGGAAAATATACAGTCGGGAATTTTATACGGCAACGGGGGATTAACTGACAGATTAATTGACTTAATACGCGACACAGACGGAATGAAGGCCGCAAAAGTCGTAGCAACAGGAGGGCACGCGGCTTTAATGGAAAAAGTTTCGCGAAATATTGAATACGTAGATAACTGGCTCATGCTTGACGGGTTAAGACTAATTTACGAGAGAAATAATAAATCATGATTCATGCGGGAGGGCTTGAACTCGATAATAAATTATGTCTTGCTCCGTTAGCTGGAGTAACGACTCTGACAATACGCGAATTTTTTTCGGGAATGGGCGCGGCCTTGACTCATACGGAAATGATAAGCTGTTCGGGACTGATTCGCGACAATACAAAGACTCTTGACATGCTGAAAGTTTCAAGTTTTGAGTCGCCCTTAATTGTGCAGTTATTCGCACCTGATGAGAAAATTTTATATAACGGAGCTTTGAAAGTTTTGACTCATTGTGAGAAATTTTCAGGACTGGGAATAAATATGGCTTGTCCAATGCCTAAGATAACTAAAAACGGGGCTGGCTCGGCTTTAATGCGTCGTCCGGAAATTGCCGCAAAAATGGTAAGCTGCCTAAAAAATTTAAATCTTCCAGTCTGGATAAAGACCCGCAAATTTGATAATGATTACGAGACTCTAAAATTTGCCGAGCTATTAATAAATTCCGGAGCTGATAATGTCTGCATTCATGGCCGGACACCCTCACAACGTTATGAAGGAATTGCTGACAGGTCAATAATTTCACTTGCTGCTAAAGAGTTCCCCGGTTATATAAGTGCTAGCGGCGATGTTAAGAATCTTGCTGACATTGACGAATATTTAAATATGGGCTGCGTTATAGTCATGATTGCCCGGGGAGCGTTTGCAAATCCCTGCTTGTTTGAAGAGTACAGGGGGATTTACAGGACTCAATGTGAAAAACTTGACGCTTTAACAAAATTTGCATATAGGACTCTGGAAATTTCCGGCGAACATAGAGCAGTCGTGTTATTAAAGCGATTCGCGGGAAGTATGCTCAAATTTAAGAACGGCGCGGCGAATTTAAGACAGCAGGCAATGATTTCTACTAGTCTTGAAGAGATATTAAATATTTTTAGAAGGAGTATATATTAATGAGTAAACACGTTGATTTTATGCCGAACGGTGTATGTTCGAGATATATAATATTTGACATTGACGATGATAACAAGATTCACGGGCTTAACTTTATAGGCGGCTGTCCGGGCAATCTGAAGGCAATATCAAGACTTTTAGAGGGTGCAGACGCTGCTGATACTGCGAAAATTTTACGGGGGAATCTTTGCGGAAATCGGGGAACTTCATGCGCTGATCAATTAGCTATAGCAATCGAGGGGGCTTTGTCGTCATGAAAGTAAATAATAATAATAATAAATATAATTTTGGCAGTATATGGGACGAATTACCGGCAAAACGTGAAAAAAAATTACCTGATTCACAATCTGAAGCTATAGAACTTGTTAATGCTGCCCAGTCAAGCATGGATAAATCGACTCTTAAGGCATGGGACTCACATAATGACATGATGAAGAAGTCGGCGGAGTTAAGACAAATTCAGGCAAGAAAGAAAGCCATCGAACAGCAATATCAAGAGGACCGGGACGAACAGCGCGAATTAATGGCAAAAATCGCCCTTGAGAATGCACAGAGACGCGAGAGACTCAAATAATAAACATTGCATCACCGAAGGAGAAAAAACGCCAGTTATTTTTTATAGCAAGTTCATAGATTGAGATTAGGCGCGATAAAATTTTTTGATTCTCTTCAGGCGTGAAAGCTCCTGCTCGATTCGCCGCAAATGATGATACTAGCATTATTAACGAACTTTCGGGCAGGTGAAAATTTGTGATTAACCCGTCAACTATCTTGAATTTATAGCCCGGATATATAAATAATTTCGTCTCAAGTATTCCGGATTTGATTATATTATTCTCGTCGCTAAAAGATTCAAGAGTTCGTGCCGCAGTTGTTCCGCATGCTATAATCCGCCCGCCTTTGGATTTATGCTCGTTAATAATTTGCGCTGTAATTTCCGGAATCTCGCAGTGTTCAGTGTGAATATTATGATCTCTTATATCATGAGTCTTTACCGGCCTGAATGTTCCTAATCCTACGTGAAGAGTTATATATGCAATTTTTACACCTTTATATTTGATTTTATCAAGTAATTCCGGCGTGAAATGCAAACTTGCTGTAGGTGCTGCTGCTGAGCCGTCATTTTTCGCAAAAACTGTCTGATAAGATTCGCGCATATTTGACTCGGAGTCATTCTTTATATATGGAGGTAAAGGCATTCTCCCGGACTCGTCAAGAAATTTCATGACTCTTTCTCTTGAGTCAAAATCAAATTTTATTATTCTGATTCCTTGGGGCTTGTCGGCTATAATATGAACTCTTGAATTATTTATGTTCACGCAAGATCCCTCATGTAATTTTTTAGCAGGCTTAACAAGAGCTTCCCACGTTATAAAATCAGCGTCTAAATTTTTGAGTAATAATATTTCACACTTCCCGCCGGAGTCTCTAAAGGCATTCAATCTCGCAGGAATCACGCGCGTATCATTCAGAATTAATAAATCATTCGGAGTCAAATAATTTATTATGTCCCTGAAATAATTATTTATATTGATTGAGTCATTCTCTACGTTCCATATTAATAATTTTGACGAATCACGAGGACTCGCGGGATATTGCGCGATTCTTTCGGGCGGTAATTCATATTTATACGAGCTTAAATCATATAAATCACTCATCTAATTTTCCTTACGTCTGTGCCGGGGTAATAGTGCGATAAAATTTGTTCGGCCTTGTAACCTTTTTCAGCCATTGCCATAGTCCCCCATTGACAGAGTCCGACTCCATGTCCCCAGCCCCGCCCGTAAAATATAAACTCGTTGCCGTGCCTTTCGATTGAATAGCCGTATTTATTCATTTTTTGAGCCGGTGCAGGAGTGTTATTATTATTATTATTTGCCGGTTTATTGCGTGAAGTCCGTCCGAGTCCAATTTGATAATAATCTTTCTGTTTAGCGGGATTTGCTAGCATGTCAATTAATTCTGTTGTAGTAAAAACTCCCTCGGCTGTCATTTTCGCGATTGCCTGTTCTTCGCTGAAATTAAGATTACTTGCTGAAGGTTGATTTTTTTGCGTTGTAACGAGTCCGCTCGGTGTTGTCGTGTTATTTACGTTGAATGAACCTCCCGACGGTGTGAACATTGTACTCTTTATAGTTCGGGGATCTACTGCGAGTCTAAATTGTGATGCTCTAATTGTCTTGCTGCCTCGACTGCCTATAAATGTCATCATGATAGCCCGCCCGCCCTTGTCAACGTCCGAGACTTGAATCTCTGAAATTTTGCCGATATTTGAGCCTGTTACTTTTGTGATAGCTGCTTGAATCTTAGAAACTGGGACTCTTGCGTTCCATACTGAGACGGGAGATTTATAATTCACTACTTCAGGGACTCCGCATAAATAGGGCTTATCGTTTTGTCCCCATACGTCAGCAACGTCAGCAGTGTGTCCTCCGCTGTCCGAATGAAAATAAGTTGTTGCCATTTCGTTCCCATATGCGAGAATTAATCCCGCTGTGCTGTTTACTGCCTGATTAGTTTTTGCTGTCTCGACTCCCGCGCCTTTGTAGACTTGATCAGCGTCCGAATCTACAACGTCATAGCCCTTATCTGCTCGATTCATGCTTTGCTTGAGTGCGTAAGTCCGTGCGCAGATAGCTTGAGTCCTCAATGCTTCCATGTGCCAATTTGCCCCGACTTCAGCCGGTAAAACCCCGTATAAATATTGTTCGAGATCTAAGACGTTAAGCAAGCCGGCCCGCTGAGTAATGAGAAATGCTCCCCGATAAGATTTGCCGTTGAACTTAAGAAAGCCCGTGCCCGTTATTCTCACTGGTAAGGGGAAGGAAAAATTACCGATTGAGACATTTGCGCCGTTGACAGAAATTTTTGCGGAATTGCTTAGATTTGAGACCCGCCCCGACGAATCAGTCATCATTAAATTCCCGTCTGATACCCCGATATTAAAACTTTTTGCGCCCGATAATTTCACGTAAATATCCCGTGCCTGTGATTCTTGTGAGTTCAAAGCAATTATTATTACAGCAAGAAATATTATAATTCTCTTAAGATATGCGCTCATGAAAAATAAATCGTCCTCCTGTCATTCTTGTAAAAAATTTTTATTCCTGTATGCGAGAAAACCCCGTGCCCGTTTTCTCGCGCTCTTTCCCCGCCCGGAATCCCCTGCCATCATAGCGGCAATAATAAATCGTCATTTCTCGGCCAAAAATCCCGGCCAAGATATAAATATGCGTTCTGTGTAGCTTTACGGCCTCGCGGTGTTCGTTCGAGTAAACCTTTTTGAATCAAATATGGCTCGTAAATATCTTCTATAGTCTGCGAGTCTTCATTAATTGCCGCTGCCAAAGTTCCCAGTCCGACTGGTCCGCCGTTGAATAAATCTATAATAGTCCGCAAAATCCGCCGGTCGCCCTCGTCGAGTCCCTGCGAATCAACGTCAAGCATATTCATAGCACGAACTGCAATATTTTCGCCTATTTCCGTGCCTGCTCCGGTCAAGACGCTGGCAACATCACGAACCCGCCGCAATAATCTTAATGCAATTCTCGGAGTCCCCCGTGAACGTTTAGCAATTTCGAGTCCTGCTTCACTAGAAATTTTCACGTTTAAGACATTAGCAGCCCGCAAAATTATTTGATTTAATTCAGCGTCATTATATAAAGCTAACTGCTCAACGATTCCGAATCTTGCACGTAATGGAGAAGTCAACAGCCCTAATCTTGTAGTAGCTCCGCAAAGTGTGAACTTAGGCAGATTCAGCGCAATAGTCCGAGCCATAGGGCCTTTACCGACTACAATATGCAGCGTGAAATCTTCCATAGCAGGATATAGAATTTCTTCAACCTGTGCGGGCATTCTGTGAATCTCGTCAATAAATAATACGTCGTTGCGCTCAATATTTGAGACAATTGCGGCCAAGTCCCCCGCTCGTTCAAGTGCCGGCCCTGTTGTAGTTCGTAATTGTCCGCCCATTTCTTGAGCGATTATCCCTGCAAGTGTAGTCTTGCCCAGTCCCGGAGGCCCATAAAATAAAATGTGATCTAATGGCTCACTGCGTCCCTTTGCTGCTGAAATATAAATCTGTAATTTCTCGCGTAATTTCTCCTGACCTATAAAATCAGCTAAAAATTTCGGCCTTATCGTTAAATCTTCCTGATTTCTGGGAGTGTCAAATATTCTATCTTTATCCGGCATTACTTGTGAAGCTCCCTTAATGCGAGTCTCAATAAATCTTCTTCACTCAGCGAGTTAAAATCTTCACCGTGTGCAGCCCGTAAAAGATTCACTACTCCGCCCGCGTCTGAACGTGAGAATCCCAGCGATAAAAGCGCGTCAATCACTGAGTCCGCATGTCCTGAAGATTTTATTATTTCCTGTGAGCTAATATCTTGACCGCCTATAATCTTTAACGCCGCAATATTCTTTAACTCAAAGCAAAGACGCTCGGCCATTTTCCTGCCGACTCCTGATACTCGTGTGAAAGCGTTTAAATCTGCTGAAGTTACTGCGTTGACTATTTCATTTATTGACAGTTCCGATAAAATTGCGATTCCTGTTTTGCCTCCGACACCTTTAATGCTGGTGAGTCTGATAAAAATTTCGCGCTCCTGTTCAGAATTAAAACCGTAAATCACCGCGCCCGATTCTGAAATCTGCATAGAAGTTATAACCCGTAAATTTTCGCCGGTCTTGCAATTATTCAGGACTGAACGCGAGCATAGAATCTCGAATCCTATTCCGTTTACGTCAAGAATTAACAAATTATCAAGAATATCTAAAACTTGCCCATTAAGTGAACGAATCATGAAAATTTCTCCATTGCTAAACCCGTAATTGCTGCTGCGAGTGCGTCGGCTGTGTCGTCAGGTTTAGGAATCTCGTCAAGTGCTAGAAATCTTTGTATCATTCTTTGAACTTGAGTTTTATCGGCTGAACCTGTTCCGCAGAGAGTCAATTTTATTTGATTAGGTTTAGGCTCTAAGACTGGCAGATTATTCTGTGCAGCAAGTAAGATAACTACTCCGCGAGCTTGATAGACAAATTCAGCCGTTGTTGTATTACGCCCGAAAAATAATCTCTCAACAGAAAGAAAATCAGGTTTTGACAAATTAATTTGCTCCTGAAGTGAATCATAAATTTTCAGGAGCCTGGCACTAAATATCATATCGGGGCTAGTTTCTATACAGCCGTAATTCAAAGCACGCAGATCAACGCCTGATTGAGTTACTGCTCCATAGCCTACACGAGCTAAACCGGGATCAATTCCTAGACAAACACGCAAAAATTACTCGTCCTCTATCTGTGAAGCTATCTCGTCGGGAATATCAAAATTTGAGTAAACATTTTGCACGTCGTCATGTTCTTCGAGAGCGTCAACGAGCCGCAAAACTTTTCTTGCTGCCTCAGGGTCTGAAATCTCAACGGGAGTTTTTGCAATCATTGAGACTTCTGCGCTGTCAACGACATATTTATTTGCCTCAAGTGCTTTTTGCAGTGCGTCCAAATCAGCAGGCTCACAATAAAGCGTAAATCCCTCGTCATTTGCTTCCATGTCAGACATGCCCGAATCAAGTCCTACAGTCATTAAAGCGTCCTCGTCAAGTCCCTCGCCTTTGACTTCAATAACTCCTTTACGGTCAAACATCCAAGCGACAGAGCCGGACTCGCCCATCTGCCCCCCGTTGCGTGCCAGTAATGCTCGAATTTCGGGAGTCGTACGATTTCTATTATCTGTCATTACGTTTACGAGTACGGCAATTCCTGAAGGTCCATAAGCCTCGTATGTGAGTTCGTCATAAGTGATGTCGCCGAGTTCGCCCGTGCCTCGTTTGATTGCGCGTGTAATATTATCATTAGGAACACTGACGGCCTTAGCGCGTTCGATTGCGGTCTTGAGTCTCATGTTCATAGCGGGGTCGCCGCCTCCGTCTTTAGCTGCAATGATAATAGCACGTACTAATTTCTGAAATAAATTCCCTCGTTTTGCGTCCTGTGCTGCTTTACGGTGCTTAATATTTGCCCATTTTGAATGTCCTGACAATTAAATCACTCCTACTAAAATTTAAAA